>NZ_CP183384.1:0-61631 GCF_048564895.1 Streptomyces sp. 2-1 | reverse complement strand
GTCCGGTGGTGTTGTTTCTGATCAGTGGGTTGGTGGGCTGTCTGGGTTGATCAGTTTGGCGTGGTTGGTGTGTGTCCGGGGTGGGGTGTTGGGTGCGGGTGTATGGGCGTGGGTGGTCGGTGGGGTCTGGATGGGGTTGATCTGTGGGTTTGTCAGTTGGTGTGTGGGCTGGTCAGGTGTGGTCACCTGGCGTGTTCAGGGGGCCGGTTGGCTGATCGTTGGTAGGTGTGGTGGATGCCGAGGGTGGTGAGGAGGTGTTGTTGGTCGGGGTGGAGGTGGTGGTAGCGGCGGCGGGCGCGGCCGATCCAGCTGCCGATGGCGGTGTTCGGGTGGGGGATGCGGTGGGCGGGGTCAAAGGGCTTGCCGGCGTGGATGTAGTCCAGGGCGCGGTGGTAGTTGCGCTGCCATTCGGTTTTCCAGGGCGGGTTCCACCAGGGGTCGATCGCGGTGAGTTCGGTGGTGTGGGGGGAGGCGGGTAGGTTGCGGCGGGCTCGGACGTTGGCCCGGGTGCGTTGGCTGGCCAGCCAACGGCCGAGGGGGAAGCCGTCGTGCAGGGTGTCGCGGGGGACGGCGAGGTGACCGTGCTGGGCGGCATACGCGCGGGCGTGAGTGAGTGCGGTCTCGAAGTAGACGCGTTGGTCGGGGCGGTGTCCCATCAGGGCGCCGCCCGCGGCGCGATGGCGGATCCGGTCTGGTGGTGTGCGTAGCCGGAGGCCGTGTTGGGCGGTGTGGACGGCGTCGGGGGTCAGTCCGAGGCCGGCCAGGAGGTCTTTCTGCTGTGGGTGCAGATGCTGGTAGTCGCGGCATTGCCGGCGTAGCCAGGCTGCAATGCCAGCGTCGTCGAGGTCGTCGAATCCGTTCGTGGGGTTCAGCGTCTGCCCGGTGACAGCGGTGCGGGCGCGGTAGTAGTGGCGCTGCCAGTACAGGTGCCAGGGCGGGTTCCACCATGGGTCGATGGCGGTCAGGGCCTGGACACGGTCGGCAGGTACGGGGGGCCGGCTGCTGTGGCGGTTGCGGAGCCGGGCCAGCCAGGTGCCCAGGGGGAAGCCGTTGTGCAGGGTGCTTTCGCCGATGGTGGCGAGTTGCCCGTGGTCGGCGGCGTAGGCGGTGGCGTGGTCAAGGCCCCTCTGGAAGCGTTCGCTGTGGCCGCGCCGTGGTGGCCGGGCCGTCTGGGCGGCCCTCGTGTCGATGCCGAGGTCGGCCAGCAGGTGCCGCTGTTGCGGGTGCAGGACCTGGTGGCGGGTGCACTGTTCATACAGCCATTCGCCGAGGCTGATGCCGACACCGGGGAAGCCCGCGGCTGCGTCGAGCGGGCCGTGGGTGCGGGTGTGCTGGGAGGCCTGGTGCCATGGCCGCTGCCATTGCTGGTTCCAGGGCGCGTTCCAGTACGGGTCCAGGGCGGCCAGCGCCGTGAACTGGCGCTCGGGCATGCGCACATGGCGGGCGCGCTGGTTGGACAGCCAGATGCCCAGCGGGTGGCCCTCGTGCAGGGCGCCGATCGGCACGATCAGGTGTCCGTGCTGCAGGTGGTAGGAGCGGGCGTGCGCCAGGCCCTGCTCGAAGGCCTGCTCGGTGCGCCGGCCGTAGCCACGCAGGTACGTCGTTGGTGATGACGGCCGCTGGGAGCGGGATGTAGGAAGGAGTTCGTACAGAGGGCGGGGCCGGTGTGGAGCGGGGATCTTCCACAGGGCGCGCTGCGCGGCGGGTGTGCCTGCGCCGGCCGTACGGGCCAGGGTGTGGGCCCACGCGAACAGCGGCCCGTGGGTGACGTCGCGCAGGTGTTCAGCGAGCCAGGGCCGCTCAAGACGGCGGGCCACCTCCTCAAGGAGCCAGGGGAGATCACCGAGCCGGTAGGGGACGTGTCCGTGTGTGTCCCGGGTGATCTGCTGCTGGGCGCGGGTGCTGGCCAGCAAACCGGCGAGAGCGACGGTGTCGGGGTAGGTGACGAGGTCACGTGCGGCGGCCTTCCACCACCGTGGGTCGGTGCCCGCAGGCCGTACGGCATGAAGCCGCAGCGGCCAGATCCGTTCCTGGCGCGGCCAGTTCTGCTCCCACCATCTGCCGGTGACCGCCTGGGCGATGGCGAAGGCTTGTGCCGCGGCCTGGTTGCGGCGCAGCAGTCGCCGGTGCCGGTGATGGGCTTCGACCACCTCCGGGCAGCCAGCCAGGTGCACGGGCAGCCCCCCGGTGCCGGGCAGCGACAGCAGCCAGTACCGGTGGCGGGGGCAGACACGCTGCTCGGGGGCGAGGTAGCGGCGTGCCGGGACGGTGCGTGCGGTGCGGGCGGCGGTGCAGGCGGGGCAGGCGGGCCCCCAGGCGGCGACGGCCTCTTCGCCGTGCAGGAGCCGCCCGCCGGGACCTGTGCCCTGGCGGCCGCGGGGCTCCTGGCAGGTCCAGGCAGGCAGAGCATGTTCGAGCACCGAGGGCGCCACGCGGCACAGGAGGGCGACCCGGGCGCGTGCTTCGGCGTTGAGATGGACTTCGCTGTCCGGGCGGAGCTGTCCCTTGATGTTGGCCAGGTGGCCGGTCGTGGTGAGCGCGGCGAGCAGGTCTATGACGGGCAGGTGATAGCGGGCCGCCGCCCGGGACAGGAAGGACAGGGTCATCTCTGCCTCCACGGGAGCGATGCGCCCTGCCCCGCCGCCCGGCAGCCACGGCGGCACTGCGGCCGGGGCCGCGCTCGGGCAGACAACACCGCGCAGGGACCCCTTGCTGCCGGCTTCGACGGCCGCGCCCCGGCGCGCCGCCGCCGTCACTGTGCCACCGGGGCGCCACCGGTGCGCTGTGCCGTCCGGGCAGGACGCGACAGTGCTTCGGCCGCCGCGTCCAGTTCCACCTCGCCCAGCAACTGCTTGGTGATCGCTTCGGTGCCTTCGGCCAGGGCGATCAGGGCGGCTTCACGGATGAGGTGGGAGAGACTGCCGATCCGCCCCGCTGTGCGTGTGTGGAGGTAGGCGGCGTGCTTGAGGAGGCTGCCGGGCCGGTGGGCGCGCAGCCGCAACAGCTGTTCCATGCCCGAGACGAGCGCGTCCCAGACGGCTTTGTCCTGCGTGGTCGCGTACGGCAGCGGACGGTGATGGAAAATCTTGAACCGGCCGGCGAGCTGCGCTCCGCGGACGCCGTGGAGCAGGGATGAGGCTTCGATATCGATCGCGGAGTAGACGAAGGTGGCCGGGATCCGCTCGGCCAGGTACTTCAGCTGGTCGGAGGTCTCCGCTCCCACCCGGCGGCGAGTGTCGAGGAGATGGACGTCGTCGACGAGGACGAGCTGCGTGCCCAGCTCGCACAGCAGGTCACAGACGGCGTTGGTGATCTGCGTCTGGTTCAGACGGTCGGCGAGGGGCATGCCGAGGAACCGGGCGAACTCGCTGACGAGCATTTTCGGGGTGGCGGCGGGCGGCACGCTGGTGAACAGCACCGGCCTGCGCTCCCCATGGTCGGGGTGGCGGCGCCGGTCGGAGAGCTGGAAGGAACGCCCGAGCGCCATCATCGCGGTGGTCTTCCCGGTCGTGGCGGGCCCGGAGATGATCAGTCCGCGCCGGGCCCCGGCCCGCTGGTGGCGGTTGAGCAGCAGCAGCCGGCGCACGCTGGTGAAGACGCTGTCCATGGACGGCGTGCGCATGACGGCCAGTTCGCAGTGGTAGTCCTCCCGGTCGGCTTGCAGCCAGCTCGGGTCATCCGCCGGCAGAACTGCACGCTGCGGCTGTTGGACGAAGGCATCCCAGCCCTGCCATGTGGTCACGGCCGCCGTCGCACCACCGCCGGCGCCGCTCAGAGCACTGGTCACCATCGCAGGGACTCCTCCACCGGGTCGTAGACCTGCACCACGCCTGCCGCCTGTTCGGATGGCGCCGGCCCATCGTCGGCGCCTTCCACCACCGCCACAGGCCCGGGGCTGTCTTCTGCGCCAACGTCCCTGCCCGGTACGGGATCTGCCTTCGGACCGCACAAGAACCCGGGCACCGGGCCGCGGTCCTGCCCGGCCCTCGCCCGGGCGGCGACTGTCTTCTCCCGGTGGCTGCCGTGCCCGGCGGCGGTGCGCTCCAGCAGGTCCCGCAGCGCGAGCGCGAGATCGTGCTCGCGCCCCGCGCGATCGGCACGCCCGGCAACGACCTGCCGCACGTGCTGCCAGGCGAAGTCGGTGAACGGGCCGGCCACCAGGCTCTGATGGATCCACGGCACGTCCTGCCAGACGTAGTCCGGTTCCTGCCCGACACGGGGCAGACGCACCCAGATCCGGCCCGCGTCGTGCGGGTCGTAGTGAATCTCCCACAAGCCGTCCGCAGCCGCAGAGCGCCGTCCGCGGTAGGGATTGAGCGCAGCATGGTCGTAGGTGCGGTAGTCGATCCGAATGCCGTAATCGTTGATCTTCTGCCGTTTGACCGGCATCAGCTCGATGTAGTCCTCGCGGCCCAGCGGAACGGGAACGTAGCCGCACACACCGATCAGCGCCGCCCACATCTCATTCGGCGACAGAGCACGCGCGGGCATCATCGGATGCCGCAGGCCCGCATGCTCGCGCACCTGCCACCCGCAGATCACCCACTCCTGGAACAACTCGGCCAGCTGGGAAAGCGTCCACACCGCTTCCCCTCGCGCGCCGCGGCCGCGTGCACCGACGTGCGCGCCGGTGTAGCCGGCCACATGCTGCACGAACAGCGTGTTGATCGAGGAGAACGTCCGCTCGACCTGCCCCTTGGCCGCGGGCGCGCCCGGCGGCGTCGGCTGCACCGAGATCCCCACACTCGCGCACGCCGCGACGAACGACGACGAGACGAACACCCGCCCCTGGTCGACGACCACGGTCTGCGGCACGATCACGGGCCGCGCCGCGGCCCCCGCCAGCCGCGTATCCACACTCAGCAGTCGCTCATACGGGATGACCGAGTGCTGCATGGCCAATGCCTGGGGCCAGCCCGGCCGCATCGGCGCCGGCACCATCATCTGCGCCAGCAACTCAGCCGCATCCACACTGCGCGTTCCCCGCGGCCGCAACGAAGCCGCACAGATACTGCGGGTCGCCACATCCAAGGCAATGGTCAGCTCCGGCCGCTCCACCACGCCGTCGTCCAGCACGACGAAGGCATCCAGCAGAGTGCTGTCCACCATCACCACCTCGCCCGGCACCATCACCGACAAGGACTGGAACGGGACAGCGGGACGCGCCGCACGCCATCGGCGCTGACGCGCGCTGCCCTGCACTCCCCGCTCCTCAGCAAGCGTGCGCACCAGCCGGTTGAACACCGACACCGACGGCAGCGCCACCACGCCCGGGCCATGACGCTGCTCCAGCAGCCGCTCCGTGTACACCCGCAGGCGAGTGAGCGTCCCGTCCGACCGTTCCCTGCCGGCCTCCAGCACCTCATCAAGAGCGGCGACCACACGCTCATCCGCCTGCCCGTATGCCCGGTAGGGCCGCCTCGCCCGCCCGTCGACCAACCCCCACACGCCCTGACGCCGGTAACGGGCCCGCATCCGCCGCACCGTCACCGCACTCGTTGCCACCCCGGCCGCCGACAACTCCGCGGCCTTTGCCTCCTCCCGCTGAGCCAACGTCCGACGAGCAGGGTCGTACTCGGGCCGCATCACGGCAGCCTGCCCAGACCCCTCCTCAGACAGGCCGGTCTCCACCTCCCGCACATGCCGCTCCCACGCCAGCGCCCGCTCTCGCACCAGCGCCGGCAGCGTCTCCAACAGCCCCGACGGCGCCACCCTGGGCGGCGGGACGCCGTCCACAACCTCGAAGTCCGCAGCGGCGAACAGCAACGACAGCAGCAGCACTGCGACTGCTCCGTCATCGGCGACCAGCCGAACCTGACCATCGGCCAAGCCAGCCACCGTCCACGACCGCCCCTCCCACCGCACCCGGCCGGCCACCGCCACGCTCTTTCCGCAGACACCGCCAACAGAGGTGTTCACACACCCACCGCCCACACCGGAATCCGCTCGTGCAGCGGCACCGCCAGGTCAGCTGACAGTCGGCCCGACCACAGGGCGTGAAATACCGCCGGAAGCACCACCAGCGAATCCCCAACCCGCGCCGCCCCCTCCAACAGCGGCACCGGCGCTGCGAAAGCCTCCCGCAGAGCCTGCGCCAGCAACGGGCCACCGGCATTGCGGGGGTGGCGATAGCAGGCCAGCCACTTCAGGTTCGCTGCCGCCACCTCACCCAGCGGCGCCATCCGCCGGTAGACGAAGCCGACGTACGCACACGCCCCGGCCACTACCGCCGCGGCCCTTGCCGCACGCTCTCCTCCCGCCCCGGCGCGGCCGGGGCAGTCGGCCACCAGCGCCGTGCCGTCGGTGTAGCGGGCGAACAACTGCGGAACCCACGAGCGCATCCGCCCGCTGCCCGCGTCACGCCAGATCAGCCGAACCGGCCGTCCGGCCAGACCCGCCACCCGCGGATCACGGTCCAACACCATCAACTGGCTGCGCATCGCACTCGAGTCGACGGCCACATGGCCGCCAGTCGTGGCCGACCACCACCAGCCCGGACCCCATCGCCGGCCCGGCAGCACCTCGAACGCCACCGCCGGCGCCAACTGCTCGAAGCGCACGGTGACGGCGGCCTCGCACCAGCGGCGCGTCACGAGCCCACCGTCCGGGCCAACGAACTGCGCCTGCACCGCCCTTGGCTCCAACCCTTCGCAGGTCTGAGGCATAACGGGATGACCTGGCTGTGCGTCGTCCAGACCGCTATCGGTGATCACGTACACAAGACAACGCCACACTGCTCATGCCCAACGAGTGAAACCGGCTCAAACCACCTGCACTGCTGAACAGGCCACAGCCCTTACACGGCCCACGGCGTCACCATGAACCGCTCCGGGTCTGATGGAGGCTCCGGACTGTCCCGAGTTGGGTGGAGTCGAGTACCTGACTGCCTCCCTTTGAGGGTTACCGCTGCCGGTACGTCACTGACTGGGTCGCTGACAAGACCGGCTACCAGCTGGCCATCGATTCCGCCGAGGAAGCTGTGCTCTCCGAAGCGCTGACTCGCTGCCCGGACGTTCTGATCGAGGTCACTCTGGCCAGATAGCAGGCACCGGGCACCTTGCTGCCCCAGGCCGGGGTCGCCGCTGCAGGTACCGCCGCAGCCGGGCATCCGCTGACATCGCACCTGGCGCAGGGCCGTGCCAACTCCTCGTCAGGCTGCGCTGCTGAGAGGAGCGTGGTGGTGAAGGGGGCCAAAGACGGTGTCGAAGGACCGGCCGGTGCCGACGCCGACCAGGTAGTACGCGGAGCCCGATCCCGCCCGGGATCGCGGGCCTGCGCGGCCCTCGGTGAGGATGTCGTGCGGCGTGAGCACGTCGAGGTTGTCAAAGACGTAGTAGACCGGAAGATAGGTCCAGGCGGTGAGCTGCAAATGCGCCCGCACTGCCGCCCGTTCGACCGCATGCCGGTTCGTTGTGGTGCTCGTCATGCGGCTCTTGCAGTCGATCAGGGCAAGAACGTCACCCCGCGCTGCGATGAGGTCGGGCATCCAGCGAATCGAACTGTCCGTCGAGCGCAGGACGCGACGGACGTTGTCCGTGAGCGTGCCTTGCCCCCATTGACTGACGTCCCATCCGCGCTGAGTGAGACGGTTGCTGACGTATGCCTCGTGTACGTCGCCTATCGCTTTCCGCTGCTGAAAGCTCCCCATGCCAGGGAGCGTGGCGCAGCGTCCGCAGTGCGAAACGTGAGGAGGCCGCAACTCGGCCAGCCGGACGGGGGCTTACCGGGTCCGGGCGTGTCTCAGTGTGTCCGCCGGTGTCCCGGGGCGTCTCAGTGCGTTCGCTGGCGAATGACCGAAACTGGTCCATGAAACCGGTCCTCTCGCTGCCGACTGCCTACAGATATGTCCCGCTTGCTCTCCGTCGGTCAGGCGGCTGAGGGGATGCGCGCGGCGAGTTCGTGGGCCAGCCGTCGCGCGGACTCGGCCTGGTCGTTCGTGCCCATGCCGACATGCAGCAGAATTTTCAGCACCTCGTGCGCCTCCTCGATGGTCAGAACGGGCAGGCGCTCCGCGAACGCCTCTGCCGGGGCGAAGTCGGTTCCGGTGAGCTCGAGAATCTCGTCGAGAGAGGCGTTGTCCATGTCCTTTCAACCGTCTCACCCGGGCTCGGGTTACGTCCGGGATAGGGAGTGGTGCTGCTGTGTGCCTCAGCGCAGCCGCTGTAGAGCGGCCGGGCAGGGCCCGTGGGAGGCCCGCCTGGTGTGCTCGGCACCCGCCGCAGTCCCGGACCGCCGTCTGGCCCCTGTGCGCTGACGTTCCGGCCCGGGGCACCGGTACCGGGCCCGCTGGTTGTGCCGTGGGTGCTCCCGCGGCTGCTCAGCTGGCTGTTGCCTTCGGCTGCGGCTCGGCCTCGGTGGACTGCGGGGCGGTGGCGGCGGTGTAGAAGACGGATGAGCCCTGCTTGGTGCGGTGGGCGTGGCTTTTGGCGACCAGCCCTTCGACCGTGGTGCGCACGACGGTGGTTTTGATGGTGCGGTCGGGGTGGGCCTGGGTGAGTGCGGAGGAGATCTCGGCGGCCGACCGCGGCTCGTTCTGCTGCTTGAGGTGGTTGCGGATCAGAGCGACCAGGGACGGCTTGCCGGCTGCCTTGGGTGTCTTGGCGGACGAGGCCTTGGCGGCAGGCTTCTTGGGCGCCGCCTTGCCCGCACCCGCGGCGGCCGTCTTCTTCGGCCTGCTCTGCTTGGGCTCGGCGGCAGCTTGGCGGGGCACGGACACAGCGGCCTTGGTATCCGCCTCGGCGGCGGGGCTCGCCCCGCCGAGCGCCTGCTGCATGTTCACCAGCACGGTGTGGTCATGCTGCAGAGTGCGCAGCTGCTCCTGGAGGGCCTCTACTTCCACCCCGATACGTTCCTGCTCCTTGGTGTTGCGCTCCAGGTCACCTGTGATCTGGGTGATGTACTGCGATGTCAATTCTGTACTGCTGGCCTGGCTTTGAGACATGACATGGGCCTTTCTGCAGTGCGCGGGCACGGTGGTGAAGAGTAGGAACCGTGTGCGCCAGGGGATGGAGGTATTCCGTCTGTGGTGACCGGATGGCCCGCAGGACACCACTGCGGCAGCCTGCCGGAATTTAGAGATAGTACGCACGAGCGGAACCAGATGTTCCTGCTGAGTGACACATCACTCTCCCGTGAAGGCAAGACAGTCAGCGGATACGGGATGCGCCACACCCAGAAATTGGCAGCCGTGCCGTCATCGTTGAACCGCCGCCCGGCCCACCCCGACGTGAGGTGACAGGCGCCAGGAGATCTCCTCGTCGCCGATGTGCCGCCAGCCGGCCAGGAGGCGGGAGCGGACGAGTTGGTCGAGGAGGTCCTCCAGTTGCTGCGGGGACTGGCCGCACAGGCGGGTGAGCACGTCGAGTTCCGCGCTTCCGGTGCTGTCGCAGGTGTGGGCGGCGAGTGTCAGTGCGGTGAGCTGCATCGTGGGAGCTATCCCGCGCGGCGCGGCCAGGGGAGTGGGGTGCAGAGCCCAGTGGGCCGCGCGAGCACGGATGCTGCGGCCGGAGTCCTGGCTCTGCATGGCCGCATCGAGCAGACGGACTTTTATGGGGGCGTGCGGCCGAGCAGGGCAGATCAGCCATCCGGCGTGTTCGAGTTCACTCCACAGTTCGGTACGGCCCCGCAGCCGCATGCCGCGCAGGAAGCCGTTGGGGAGCCGGACATGCCCCTGGTGGTCGGCGCGCAGTGCGCACTGCAGGGCCAGCAGGCGGGCGGCGGGGGAGGAGTATCGGGGCAGGGCCACCGCAAGGTAGGTAAGCATTTCCCTCACGCACAGCCGCTCGCCCGGCCCGTGAAGGGGATTGCGGCGCCGGGCTGTCCGACGCGTCGACTTCGTGGGCGCCGGACCGGGCAGTATGTCGGGCACGACGGCGGTGTAACTGGTGGCGGCCGCGCAGGCGGCACAGGCATCCGCAAGGCGCCACATCCGACCGCTGCGGTCACAGGTCAGGGTCAGCAGCACCGGGCCGGCGCAGCCGCGGCGGCGTGGGTGCCATGAGCAGCCCCGTGCTCGGCACTGGCAGGTTCGCAAATGTCCCGGCAGCGCGTCGTTTTGAGCGTGGCGGGCCAGATGGGTCAGCGCGGCCGACCGGGCGGAGGAGGCCGGCAGCCGGTAGCCGTGAAGTGCGCAGTGAGGGCAGCTCAACAGCGGTCCTCCCGGCTGCGGGTGCAGCCGTACGGTCCAGATGCGCTGCACCGTGTCATGCGTGGAGAGCCTCATCCGGCTCGTCGTCCTCCGATCTGGTCCGTGCCGCTGAGCTTCCGTGTCCCAGACGTCTGGTCACGGGAGCCAGGCACGCTGCGGTGCTGATCCTGCACCGTCGAATGTCACCCCTTCCCTAGCAAATAGTGCAGAGGTCTGCACTGACGGGGCAGGGTCCTGCACCGTCGGATGGTGGGGTGACGATCTTGCCGCCCGACCCCGACCTCACCGCGCTGCGCGTGACGCTGGCGCGCCTGCGGGGCGAACGCGGCTGGACCTTCGATGAACTCGCCGACCGCAGCGGCCTGGCCCGGCGCACCCTCATCGACCTCGAACACGGACGTACCACCGGCAGCATCACTACCTGGCACGCCCTCGCCCACACCTTCGATGTCTCCATCGAGCACCTGCTGGGCCCGCTCTGCGACGACCACACCCCGCCCGGATCCACGGGCTCCTGACCCGGCCGCACCCACCCTGGCGCGCCACATGAATCACCCGAACCGGCGAGCAGAGGCAGAACGCACGCTCGCCTGCGCAGACTTGCGTTCGACGCCGCTGGGCTGTCCGTGGGACACGGCCCTCGTCGCCCCCACCACCATGGCGTGGCACCTGGCACGGTCCGGGCCATGTGCCCCAACACCGCCTCCACCAGCCGCCACCGGGACGGCAGCCCCCGCACCATGCACCCGCGCCGCCCGCTGCGCGTGGCCGCCGCCAGCCCCAGCCGCCTGTTGCGCGCCGGCCAGAGCAGTAGCTGCCGTCAGTGCGGTCACCGCATCGACCTCTACCAGCGAACCGACCAGCGGCCCATCGCCCTGCACCCTGCCGAACTGGCCAGCGCCGACGTCCCACCACCCTGCCGCTGGCACCTGAGCAGCGGCATCGCCCACCCCCACGGCGACGGCAGCCCCTGGTGCCGTATCCCGCACGCCGTGCTCTGCCCCGGCCGCACCGCAACCATCCGGATGAGCCCGCACATCGAGGCCATGCGCCGCCAACTCGCCGTCCGTACCCGCCGCCTCATCGACACCGGCGCCATCACCCAGGCCCCGCCCACCCCCCGCGAGACCCCCGCCGACAGCGACTGTCCGGACCGGGCTGTCGTACAGCTCCTGCTCGGCCGCTACCTGGCCGAGGGCCCCATCGACGGCATCCGCTGCGTCGCCCAGACACGCCAGCGCCGCCGCTGCCCCCACCCCGTCCTCGACTCCCGCACTCCGGCCGGCGTCTGGACGCTCCTGCCCGTTGGCCCGCAGCACGGCCAACTCGCTCTGCCCGACGCCCTGATGGCCGTCTATGACCTCAGCCGCCTGCCCTATGCAGAGCAGCTGCGCTGGCGCACCCAGCGCTGCCCCGCCCACGCTGCCCCCCCCCGGAGCCGCCGACCTCACCCTGGCGGGATGGCAGGTCTTCGACCCTCTGCTGCACGCGGCACACCTCCACACTCGCCTCCCACACCCCCCAAGCCGCCGCAGGGAGGCGTGACGGTGCCGCACCACGCCCTGGAAATCACCCTGACCCGGCCCCTCGCCCCCGCCGAACTCCGCCACGCCACCCGCGTGATGCCGCTCGCGGCAAACCACGACACCACCCGCCTCATGGCCCTCTTGCCCGCCAAGACCCCCGGCAGGTCCGCGCACCGCCTGCGCCGGCTCCTCGACACACAGCTGCCCATCGACGTGATCACCACCCACTACCCGGACGCGAGCGGGCAGGTCCTGCTCAACGTCGCCCTCCCGCCCGCCACCCGCACCACCCTGAAGACTGCCGCCGACCGCGTCGGCCACAGCCCGAAGCGTTTCGTACAGCTGGCCTTGCACGGCGCCCTGGCCCAGCACGCCAGCGACGAGGCCGACCGCCTCGACCGGGAGGTGAGGCACCTCCTCACCCACACCACCGCCGCACACCTCCTGTCGGCCGTCGGACGCGCTCTCACCCAGACCCCCGGAGTACCTCAGCCGTGAACCCGACCGACGAACAGACCGCCGCGGCCGACGCCTTCCACACTGGCGGCCACCTGGCGCTGCAGGCCGGAGCCGGCACCGGAAAGACCACCACCCTGGAACTACTCGCCCGCACCACCAAGCGCCGCGGCCGCTACCTCGCCTACAACCGTGCCATCGCCCAGGACGCCCGCACCCGCTTCCCGCCCACCGTCACCTGCAAAACCGCCCACGCCCTGGCATACGCGGCCACCGGCCATCGCTACATCCGCCGCCTGAACGCCCCTCGCCGCCCGGCCTGGCAGACCGGACAGGCCCTTGGCGTCACCAGAGCCATTCGCATCGGTGAGCGCGATCTGTCCCAAAAGACCCTCTCCAACGCCACCCTGCGCACCGTGGCCCGTTTCTGCCACACTGCCGACCCAGCGATCACAGGCCACCACGTCCCGCACCTGCGCGGCCTCGAAGACCGCGACCTGCACGCCCAACTCGCCGACCACATTGTGCCGTTCGCCCGCAAGGCCTGGGCAGACCTGCAGCATTCCGATGAGGGAGCTGTCCGTTTCGACCATGACCACTACCTGAAGATCTGGGCCCTCACAAGGCCGAAGATCGACGCCGACTTCCTCCTGCTGGACGAGGCCCAGGACACCAACCCCGTCGTCGAGCAGATCTTCCTCAGCCAGCGCAGCCATGCCCAGCTGGTGATGGTCGGGGACTCCGCCCAGGCCATCTACCACTGGCGTGGCGCCAAAGACGTTATGACGGGCTTCGACGGCACCCAGCTGGCCCTGTCCCAGTCCTTCCGCTTTGGCCCCGCCCTCGCAGTAGAAGCCAACCGCTGGCTGCGCCTTGCCGACGCCCCCATCCGCCTCACCGGGACCCCGGCCCTGGACACCGAACTCGGCCCTGTCACCCAGCCGGACGCCGTGCTGTGCCGCACCAACGTCGGCGCCATGGCCCAGGTCATGACCCTCATGGCCTCCGGATACAGGGTCGCCCTGGCCGGCGGGGGAGAGAGCCTGCGCGCCCTGGCCCTGGCCGCCCGCGACCTGAAAGAAGGCCGCCAGACCCACCACCCCGAACTGGTCCTCTTCGCCTGCTGGGGCGATCTGCAGGACTACGCCGCCCACGACCCGGCCGGACGTGATCTGCAGCCCCTGGTCAACCTGGTCGACACCCACGGCACCGATGTCATCCTCACGGCCGTCGCCCGCCTGGCTCCCGAGCCGCACGCCCAGGTCACCGTCTCCACCGCCCACAAGGCCAAGGGACGTGAATGGCCCCGCGTACTCATCGCAGACGACTTCGCCCGCCCCCAGGACACCAACGCTGACGACCAAACAGGCACCACACCATCACCCGACCCCGTCGACGACGCCGAAGCCCGCCTGGCCTACGTAGCCGTCACCCGCACCCGCCAGCGTCTCGACCTGGGCGGCCTGTCCTGGATCCACGACCACCCCGACGCCACCCTCACCGGCTAGAGCGAGCCCTCCAGAAACGGTGCCTGCGCCCCGAGCGCAGGCACGCCTCTCAAGGGGGACGTCGCAGACCACCTGTACGGGAGCGACAGCACTAGCTGTGACCGTAACGACCGCCGGGTGGCACGGGGCACCGCCGTGTTCGGCGGTGAGGGTGTACCTGCCGACGGGCACGTCGCGGGTGAAGGAGCCATTCAGCACCTCCACTTCGGCCACAAGGGCCGTCCCCTTCCGCGCACTCCGCGCACTTCGACACCCGTCATCGGGCTTGACTGCCGCCCCGCAGCCTCTGCGTCCCTGCAACGACATAGGAATCCACGACAAGAGGCCGAGGCGGTGCGACTGTCCCGGCCTCTTCTTTGTGCCGTCGACCGCCCGAGGGCCTCGGCGGACCTGTACCTGCGCGTGAAGCGGTACCAGTCTGACCATGTTCTTGCTGCGCCGTCGACGGCGCAGCAGCCACGGGGACATCCCGAACGTGCTGCGCACCCGACACGACTGCGCAAGCAACGGCGCCACTCCGACCGGCACATGCCCAGATTCATCGCTCTTGACCGACGAGAGAACCCCTCAACTCCCGTACACGCTGCGCCAGTGCTCAAGAGCAGCAACAGTCCGCTTACCGACCACAGTGGCGGCGAGGCCGGGATCAAGCCGGACCATGGCGTGGATGACGTCGACGAACGGGGAGTCGAGCAGGGCCTGTGCCACCCGGTCCGCTTCCAGGTCATCGTCCTGCCGCAGCCCGTGCCAGTCCCGCAGATTGGAGCAGGCCAAGCAGAAGGCGTCCTTGCGGCCCGCGATGAGGTCGGCGCGGTTGAGACCGAAGACGCGGATGGTGTGTTCGCCCTTGGCCGTGCGGTGACCGTACTCACCGCTGCGCAGCATCAGGAACAGATGCTCGGCGGGGTCCTCGACGGTCGGGTCGACCAGGAGACAGGCGCCGTCGGTGTTCACCGGGTACGCGTCCCGCTTGACGTTGCTGTTGCAGAACGAGCAGGCCAGCAAGTGGTTGTCCCACACGAAAGCCCGCAACGGCGCCACGGCCAGGGGCTGGAAGTGGTCGATGTCGGTGCCGCGACTGTCGTCGCAGTACATGCACCGCAACGCCCCGTGCGCCATCGACTCCAGCAGTGCCTTCACATGCCTCTTGGGCGCCCTGGCCGCTGTCCACTCGGCACGTGCCGCCTCGGTGGTCGCCCCCGCGGCCTGAACCCTGCCGGTCCAGCTCTTCAGCAGGCCTTGGGTGTTCGCGGGAACAGGCACACGTCGCAGCGGGATCACTGTTCCTGCTCCAGTCGCGCCGCGACTTCGGCGACCCGGCTCTGCAGCGAACTGGTCAGCAGCCGGCTCAGCTCGCGGTACTCGTTCACCTCCTCCTCATCGGCGGTGCCCGCGTACACCTTGCGCTCCAGTGCGACCAGCCGCCGGCGGTACTTTTCGGCGCGACTGGAGTAGGGCGTGTCCAGGCCGAAGAGCTCCGACAGTACTGCGTCGTCGGCGCTGCCGTAGACCACCCGGCGGTAGAGGTCCTCGTCCACCACAGCAGGCGGCTCGTCCTCGTCCGGTCCCGGCAGGCGGATCAGAGCACCCTCGTCGGCGGCCTGGCAGACGTAGGGGCTGTGGGTAGTGACGATGAACTGGATGTTGGGGAAGTGCTCGCTAAGCCAGCCCCCGACCTGACGCTGCCACGTCACGTGCAGGTGCGCGTCCACCTCGTCGATCAGAACGACACCGGGCTGCAGGACAACGATGCGTCCGCTGCTGGTCCGTTCGGTATGCAACCGCCCGTAGGCGGCGTGGATCTGCCGGATGATGTCCAGCACCAGAGCGGTCAGCGTGCGAAAGCCGTCACTCATTTCGCGCAACGGGAAACTATCCTCGCTTCCGGGCAGGCTCACCATCAGTCCGTCGGGCGAAACCCCGTTGAGCCGGTACTGGTGCGGCAGGAGCCCGTCGTCCAGCAAACCCATCACAGCCGAGAGCAGCAGCGTGGCAGGAATGTCCGGCGGGACCTCGCTCTGGTGAGAGGCACCGAACTCTTGGAGCGATCGGTGGTGGAGATCGATCATCCACGACACACTCTCGGTCAAGCCAGCGTCTTCATGAAAGAGCGTGGCCAAAGGCGAGGGCAGGGGAACATTGCTGTTGTACGCACGGCGCATGGGACCCGTCAGCCGCCGGAACGGCCCGTATCCGGCACAGAACCAGCCCGGTACACCGGGGTGCCACGGGCCACTGAGAGCGGTCTGGGCAAGGACTGGATCGCGCCAGTGGTCCATGATGACGGTCGGTCGACGAGGCCAGCTGTCCTCCGGCCCCGGGAGACGAACGGCTCTCCACGCCAATTCCAGCCGGATTTCCTCGCTCAGCGTCACGACCGGGTCCGTAGCGACAACAGGGTCGACTTCAGGGTCGGGACGGACCTCCACCGCTGCGTGTCCCGTCTCGGTATCTCTGGTGATCAGGCCCGTGAAGTCCACGTTCAGACGCAGCGCTGCATCCGGGCCTGCCAGCGCCAGAGCAATGACCTGCAGAAGGCTGGACTTGCCGGAACCGTTGCGCCCGGCGAGCACCGTCCAGCCGCCGCGCCCGGGCAGTTTAAGATCCACAGCGCGGTTCCCGCTGAAGCCTTTGATATCCGTGAGCTGGACCCGTGTGACGTACACCCGCGCTCCGTCGTCCCTGTCACCGCGACAGCCTGCCGCCGCATGCACCGACGTGCGTGCGGCATCCGATGCCTCACCCTCTCACGAGGCAGACTTCTCCCCGCCCGACGCAGGGCCTGGTTGAGTCTCCTTCACCGTGCCCCGCATACGCCACGTTGAGTTCCGTGCTTCTGGTGCTGTCGTAAGTGCGGGCGGCGAGCGTCAGCGCGGTGAGCTGAACCGAAGGAGCCGTCCCGCAAGGCGCGGCCAGGGGGAGTGGGGCGCAGGCATTGCGGCCTGAAGTCTGGCGCTGCATGACCGCGTCGAACAGACGGGCTTCCGTGCCGCCCGTGCGGAGGGGGCCTGTACTCGGTAGCCGGGCTCAGCCTGCGCGGAGAGGCGCCCCGAGCACCGCATGGTCGAGGCGACGGGCAGATCACGGACGGGGCCGGGGCGACCGCCGGCCGGCGGCAACCAGCCGGGCCCCGGATGGCAGAAGAGCAGGGTTCCAGCGCCACCTTCTACCGGAGGGCGTCGACGACCCGGGCACCGTTGAGCCAGACGTTCTCGGGGGTGTCCCAGTCTCTGCTGCTGGCTGTTCCGTTCGACGCGATGTGCCACTTCTGGGAAAAACAAAATCATCTGTGCTGCGGAGAGCCTGCTGGATTTCCCCACGGCAGTCGAACGGTTCAAGGACGAACTCGACTCACTCTTCTCCGTCTTCCGCTACGGCGACCGCGGGCATCTCGCCTCTTTCCCCGCCGAACTGCGCACCCCCGTCATGGAGGCGGGCGCCAGCCGCACCCTGCTGCGCCTGACCTACGAAGGCACCTTGCGGATGGTGGAGCCCTACTCACTGCACTTCAAACGCCGCAAGGACGGCGTGGCCCAGGAATATCTCTACGTCTACGACCGGACCGGTGGGCGTTCAGGCCCCGGCATCAAGGGCCTGCTCAACTACAAGATCAACAACGTGGAGGTCACCGAGGAGAAGTTCGATCCGCGCTATGAGATCGAGCTGGCCAAAGCCGGGGAATTCGCCGACCGGACCACCTTCGGCGGTACCTTCCGCGTGAACCGCACGGCTCTGCGGCCTGGGGCAGTTCGAGGACGCGGCACTGGTCTTCGTGCGTTACGGCGCATCCTTTGGGGGCAGCGCCGGGCCGGAGCTGCGGGCGTGGTGCACCGCGTTGGCCGGCTCTTTGAGGAGTGCGGTCAGAGAACCTTCTGCGCAGCTGGACAACGTAGTGCGGGGCCAGGGTGCCGTTCGCGTCCGTGATACCGCTGTCGCGTCCCTTCTTGCCGCGGCTGTACGGCTGTTGCCGCGGCAGGCGGGGCGCCTCATGATGTGAAGGGTGCGGGCGCTCAGGGATTTGGCGCTGCCTGTCCGGGTTCCATTCGCCACAGTGCTGGCAGGAGCCCTTGTCGCCTTGGGTTGTTGGGGTTTCGCACTCCGTTTGGATACACCCTGTGACGGTACCGATGTGCGTTATTCGCGTGCTGATTGGCTGCCTGCGAGGCTCGTGGTGGGGCAGTGGTTTTCCCATGCGAAGCAGATCAGGAACGATGATGTAGTCATCGCGATCGAGGGATATTCCCTGGCCGAGGGCGTGGGCTCGGTACCGGATCAGCCCCTGCGTTCCGGTGCTGTGCTGCACTATGAGCTGTTACGGGACGGGGCGCCGATGGAGGTGGAAGTAGCCTTAGCCCGACCGCCCTTGGGCAGGCAGCTGGTCACCTTTTCCGGCCCGTTGCTCTACCTGAGCATCCTCGGTGTGCTGGCCCTGTGGTTGCGTGCCCGCCGCCCGGCTGCCCCCACGGGCACCCCCTTGCTGCTCGGTTTCGCCGGCACGTTCGCCTGGCTGGCCGCTGGACCAGCGGTCGGGATGACAGCGCTGGATGCGGCGACGGGCAGTTCGTTGTTCTGGCTGTATCACATGGCCACTCTGGGCGGCGGGTCACTCGCCTGGGGAGCCATGGTCGCGCTTGCTCTGGTCCCGTTGCGAGCCCACCGGCCGGGCAGTTATCGGTGGCTGAGCGCCGCCGCCTATGGCGCGCCGTTGCTGCTGCTCGCCGGATGGACCGGGGGCGTACTCGTCCTGGGCCCTTCGGGGATCCCGGCGATCGGGTGGATCCACGCGGGTCAGGAAGCCATCACCGTGGCCTGCTGGATCGCTGCCGGGCTTTTCTCGCTCCAGGTGTACCGCCGGGCCGTGCCCCGACACCGTCGTCCCCTGCGCTGGGTGCTCGGTGGCGGGCTGCTGTCCGGACTCGGCCTGTTCGCGCTCTGGCTCGTGCCCGACATCGTCGTCGGTTACCGGCCCACGACCATCCGGTGGGTCGGCCTGGCCGGCCTGCCCATCGTGGTCGGCATCACCGTCGCGATACTGCGTTACCACCTGTACGCCATCGAGCGGGTCATCAGCCGAGCCCTGGGCTACACCGCCTTGGCGGCCGTGCTGTTCGGCTGCTACCTGTCGGTCACCGTAGCGGCGGCGACCACGGCGGCGTCCGACACCACGGTGGCGGCTGCCGCAGCAGTGTCGGTTGCGGTGATTGCCTTGCCGGTGCGCGAGGCGATCCGCAGCCGTGCCGCCCAGCGGTTGTTCGGCGGACGGGAGCAGCCCGCCGAGACACTGCGGGCGCTGGGGCGGGCCCTGGCGCAGATTCCCTCTCCTCAGCAGGCGCTGCCGCATGTGGTGGTCGCTGTCACCCAGGCTCTGCGACTGCCCTACGCAGCCGTCGAGTTCACGGATCCGACCGCGCCCGGTGGCTTTCGCACGGTCGAGCACTCGGGGGCCTCGGTCGGTGCCCGCTACAGCCAGTTGATGTACCACCACGGCCGGGCCGTTGGCCGCCTGACCGTCTCCGCCCGCGAGGTCGACGAGCCGTTGTCCGCGTCCGATCTGGCCCTCTTGGGGGAGGTGGCCGCGCAGCTCGGCCCCGCCATGCAGGCGGTGGCCCTCCATGAAGAGGTGCTGCGATCACGCACCGCAGCCGTCGCCACCCGTGAGGACGAACGTCGGCGGCTGCGCCGGGATCTTCATGACGGGCTCAGCCCCACCCTCTCCGGACTGTCGCTCAAGACCGAGGCAGCCCTCGCCCTGCTCGACAGCTGGCGCAGTCACATCACCTCCCCGCCGACGCCTGCTGATGGCGAGGACATGCCGGTCCTGCCGCGGGTCGACCCGGATCGTTTCGACAGCGCCCATCGCCTGCTGCTCGATAGCGCGGCAGGCATGCGCACCGCCGCCCATGATCTGCGCCTTCTGGTGGAAGGCTTGCGACCCCCGGCGCTGGACTCCCTCGGTCTCATGGAGGCGATCCGGCTCAGGATGCACGACCTGGCGGCGGATACGGCCGGCACTCCGCACTGGGAGGTGGTCGGCCCTGCCCGGACCACCGGGCTGCCGGCCGCCGTCGAAGTCGCCGCCTACCACATCGCGGTGGAGGCAATGGCCAACTGCATCCGCCATGCGCACGCCTCCCACTGCCTGGTCCGCATCGGCTTCGCCGCGCCGTCCGATCCGCCCAGGTTGTCGACCTTCGATGGGGAAGCGCTTCTGCTGCAGCTTGAGGTGGTCGATGACGGCGTCGGATTGCCAGTCGTCATCGATGACCGTGGCCCCGGCTTCGGGCTGCGGTCGATGCGCGAACGTGCCGAGGAACTGGGTGGCCGGTGCACCGTGCTTATCCGGCATGGCGGTGGGACCGCCGTGCACGCTGTCCTGCCCTGTCCACCGCCCGGCCACTCTGCCCAGCAGGCGCCATGAGCACACGCCCGATCACCGTCCTGATCGCTGAGGACCATCCTGTCTTCCTCGAAGGGCTCGCCGCACGGCTTGCAGCCACCGAGGACATGAGGGTCGTGGCGACCGCCAGCACAGGGCGGCAGGCCGCGCAGCTCGTCGTGGAACACCGTCCCGACGTGGCTGTCCTGGACATCGAGATGCCCGACCAGAACGGCATCGAGACCGCCCGCCTGCTGCACCGCCTGGAGCCCCCGGTCCAGGTACTGATCCTCACGGCCTATGACGACGACCAGCGCCTGACGGCCGCGATGGACGCGGGCGCTTTGGGCTACCTGTCCAAGCATGCGGAGCCGGCCACGATCCTGGAGGCCGTGCGCACCGTCGCCCGCGGCGCGATGTTCTTCGACCCCCGGCTCAGCGACCGGATCCGAGCCCGTCTCTCCTCAGACCACCGGCGGCTCCATCTGTTCCCCCAGCTGACCGACCGAGAGCACCAGGTGCTCGCCCTGTTGGCCACGAACTGCCCCAACCAGGTCATCGCGCAGCGGCTGGGGATCAGCGGGAAGACGGCACGCAATCACGTCTCGGCCATCCTGGCCAAGCTCCCCGCCCGCGACCGCACACAAGCCGGGCAGCAAGCCCGTGACGCCGGCCTGACCCACCACTCCGACTGAACCGGCTCCGACACCCCGTCAAAGAGCCCGACCGTCCAGGACACCATGCCCCATGCGGACCAGGACACCGGGACAGCACCGTGGCTGCTGTACCACCCAGCCGTGGCACGAGCCCAGCACACGCCGTGCCCACAAGCCCATGGGAGAGACAGCATGAAGCACAGCCACCTGGCGCACCGCGCCATCGCACCCGCTCTAGCCGCCTCAGCCGCCGACCGCAGCCACACCGTCCCGTCCGTCGCGTCCACGTCCAAGCGGCGGAATCTCCTGATCGTGGCCACCGGAGGGCTGCTCCTGATCGCTGCCACAATCACGCAGACCGACGCCGATGCGGCAGCCCCGCCGCGCTGCTACGGCGCCTACGCGACCAAGTGGGGTGGGTCGGGCAACGACACCTTGTTCGGCACGACAGGCAACGATGTCATCGTCGGGCTCGGCGGCAGCGACAAGATCTACGGCGGCGGGGGCAACGACATCATCTGCGGTGACACCGGCAACGACCTTCTGGTGGGCGGGCCGGGCAACGACCTCATCGCCGGCGAGGAGGGCGCTGACCTCCTGGAAGGCAAGACAGGCAAGGACCGCCTGCGCGGCTTCTGGGGGAACGACACGCTCAAGGGCGGCCCGGGAGATGACACCCTGGAAGGCGGCGACGGCCACAACCGGAACACGAACTGGGGCAACGACACCCTGATCGGCGGCAGCGGCAAGGACACCATGCGAGGCAGCGCCGGAGCGGACCTGATGACGTCCGCCGAAGACAACCGAAGCCGCGACCTGATGGACGGCTACGCCGGCAACGACAAGCTGTACGCACACGACGGGAAGACCAACGATATCGTCCGCGGCCGCTCCGGCTGGGACACGTGCACCATCGACATCCGCCCCATCCTCCCCGACGACACCATGACCGGCTGCGAGCTGAGCAACAAACCGCAGGGCCATTAGCCAGCCATCAGATGACAGAAGGCCTTGCCCCGGGGACCACACCGAAACCCCTAGCGGGCACGGGTCGCAGGCACCACCCGAAGCTCTGTAAGCGGACCATCGCTGGCACTCACCCTCCGCCCATCGGGGGGTGAGGGGCCGGTGCGCACTGACACTGCCCGGCAGCAGTGCCTGCACATCACCGCCGCAGCGGAAGCCGACACAGAAGCAGCGAGGGCAAACCCCTCCGCGCGTGCGGATCGCTTCCCATGCGTGCGGGGCGCCCACTCCCGTCACGGCAGGCAGCGGCTCTCTCATGAACATACGCCTCTCGCGCCGCTCGCACTCCCATCAGGGCTAAGGAACCCGGGTCTGCCTCAACGCGCACTACATCGGGTCCGGACGAGCCCGTATACGCGCACTCACCAAGACGGCACCATCTGACGGAGGACCTCATGGACGGAACTACCCTTCGCAAAACGCGAGCTGCCTACCACGTCGGCCGCTCCGTCAGGTGGGCACGCTGGATCGTGCTCGCCGCAACCGGCGTCGCCGCCCTGCCCGTCGTACCCGCCATGGCATCACCCACGTCTGCAGACCCTCCGGGCGACGTAATCTTCGACGTGGATGCCAAGGCGGTCCTCGACTGGAGTGTCCCGCGCCGGTTCGAGGACAGCTGGGCTGCCTACAACGAGGCCGGCTCGAGCTATGACCGCGACTTCGTGAACCCTAGCTTGTGGAGCCTGGACCTCGACGGCTGTTCGTCGAGCGCCGTGCGTCGGATCGAGAAGTACACGTTCACTGTGCGTCAGGTGGGCACGTCCTGGCAGCAGACGTTCCACAGCTCACGCTGCAAATTCCGCCTGCCCAAAGTTCTCCCAGCTCAGGGCCTGTACAAGGCGACGCTTACCTTGCACACCGACTGGGGAACAGCCGATGGCGTGAGCGCCCCGACCACCAGGAACGTCGGAATCCGCGACTACCTGATCGTGTCGATGGGCGACTCGCTCGCCTCAGGCGAGGGCAACCCCGACGTCCCCGGTTCGTACTCCTACAACCTCGACTTCGACTGGCCGCCCGCTCATGTAGTCACCAACCGGGCTGCCCAGTGGAAGGACCGACGATGCCACAGGTCGGCCAAGAGCGGCCCGTCACTGGCAGCCAAGGCATTCGAGGACGCCGATCCCAAGACGTCAGTGACCTTCGTCAGCGTCGCCTGCTCGGGCGCGAGAATAGACCACCTCACCTCCTGGTCCCAAGATGGGGCGCCCGCACAGGTAAAGGCGGTAGCGGAGCTACTTCGTCCGAGTGCTGACCACGAGAGGCGGGCCATCGACTCCTTGCTGCTTTCGGCGGGGATCAACGACCTGTTCGTCAGCTCCGTCATCCGGCGCTGCGCGAAGAACACCAACGTCGGCCGTCACTACGAGGACTGCGTGACACGCACCGGGATCGCGGACGCAGCCGAGACCCTGCCCCTGAAGTACCTGAACCTTGCGGGCGCGATCGACCACCAACTGCCAGGCACCAAGGAGGTCTACATCAACGACTATCCGATTGAGGTCTTCGAGGGCGGCGGATGCGGCCTCCTCGGCGGCACCCTGGGCAACAAGCACCTGCCGGGCAAGGGGATCGACAAGGTGGAGGAGAGCGAGATGAACATCTACGGCAACCGTCTCAACCACCACATCGAGAGCATGGCCCGGATTCTCGGCGGTCCGAAATTCCGGTGGAACTTCGTCGACAGCCTGACGCGGGAGTTCCTGCCCCATGCCTACTGCGACAAGCCCACCTGGTTCACCAGTCTGGAAGAGTCGCTGGCCACCCAGGGAGACGAACGGGGGGCCGCGCACCCCAATGCCAGCGGCCATGTGGCCTTCAGCAGCATCCTGCGTCGCGCCGTGGTGCGGGACCAGGCGGCCTCGCCGTACCGCCGCCTCAAGGTGACCATCGACGCGGTGAAGGCCAAAGCCGACAGCGGCGGCGGCGACTACAAGGTGGCCGCCACGCTCTGGAAGTTCCAAAGCGACCACCAGGGTGTAGAGCGCCGCTTCAGCACCCCGAGGAACGGTGAGTGGACTGCGATTCCGCCAGACAAGGGCACCTTTTTCCTCGACATCTTCCGGGCCCCGTCTTCGCCACGCCACGCCGTCGAACTCCGAATGGGGTTCAACAGGATCCTGCCGCTCCACCACAGCCTGAGCGACGCATACGGTGCAGGGTTTCATGAGATCGAGCACCCCACGGGGGCCCTGTCGGTTCGGTACACCGTCGTCGTGGAGACTCCCTTGCCCTCAAGTCCGGTGGTCGGTTGAGAACCACCGGAAGTAGCCTTCTTCGGCGCGCCAACATCGGAGCAACACGCTTGATCCCTCGCATCGAGGGCCGGAACGTCCGAGTTCCGGCCCTCGATGCAAGAGTGCTGCAGGGGCTGTCGGGCTCATCGGTGATGAACTGGCCGCCGCTTCTGTCTGCCAGCGGCCCGAGGGCAAATGTCCGTCCTGGACTTGCAACAGGCTGCAGTCGTCGGCGGCGCAGCACTTTGAGCGCTGCGAATACGCCCACCTTCTCCGCCTCCCGGGGGCCTCCTCGCAGTCCCAGACGTGCACCACAACCGGGAGCATCCCTCATCCTGAACGGAGGGCCTACCGCGGCACCCACGGCATGGCCGGGGAGTTGGGCCACATCCCCGTCGGGTTCAGCCACCCGAACTCAAAAATCAAATGCCGCTGCCAGAGCCCGGGCTGCCTGGAAGGCGCGACAGCTCCTTATGCCATCGCCAGAAAGCTGGCCGAAGAGGGAATCTCCGGAGCATTCGACGCCGCCGTCCCTGATGTCACCACCTCAGGGGGCCGTATCCACACCGCCTTCGACCGCGCCGGAGAAGCACTCGGACGCGCCATCGCCACGCTCATCAACCTGTTCAACCCCTCCGCCATCGTTCTCATCGGCCCGCAAGCCCTCGTCGGTACCCCCGAAACATTCCGCAATGGAGCCGATGCTGCCCAAGAAGGCGCCACGGGCCTGTACATGCGCGCCGTGGAGCGAACCATCAACGATCATGCATTCTCCACTAGCGCCGACGACTGCGAGTTCGGTCGCTGTCAACGCATACCTGGCCCGCAGCCGCGCGGCGGTCCGGTTGGACATCCTTCGGCGGCCGTTGACCGCACGGATTTCGCCACTCGGCTGATGCGCCACCGATGGTTGGGCGGCTGGCTTCAAGTGCGGTCCGCTTAGGGCGCGGACGCGGGAACGTCGCCGTGCTTGCGGCGTTGGCGGCGAGGGAGTTGCTTGGCGCTCCTGACGTCGGTGAGTGCGACGACCAGGGCGGCTGTAGCGGATCCGGCGGTGATGGCGATGACAAGGCTGAGGGCTCCGTGGGCCACGTGGGCAACTTTCGCCACGGCGATGGCCGCCCCGCCGGCCAACGCTCCGCGTGCGGCCCCCAGAGTCCGGTGGCGAGTGACAGCAGCAGCCAAGCGTGAGCGGCGTGATGGGCTGCACCCTTCGGCGCGCTGCCGGTCCTGCGCGTCGAGGCGAGCCATGATCGCGTCGAATCGCTGGTCGAGGTCGCGCTCGTCGCTTGCCAGTCGCCGCTGCAGCGTGCGGTAGTGGCGGTAGAGCGTGACGGCGAACCCGTTCTTAGTAGTAGTCACTGTGCATTCCTCCCCATTTGCATGAAAAAGGGCTTCAGTGCGTCCAGGTTGACTTCTTCCGCAGCCAACTTGGCGAGCCCTTTTGCTTTCTGCACCCTTCTTGTCGAGGCTGCTCCGCCCACTGTCTGAGTCAGACCGTCTATGGTCAGGAGGTGAAGGCATTCGGCTTCCACTGCCCGCCGCTCGGCGAGGCTGAGTCGGTCGATGGCTTTGAGTGCCTGGCGTACTGGGGCAAGATCTTCAGTCAAGTACGGGTCGAAGATGTCTTCGAGCCGGTACTCGGCATATGTGCGCGCGTCTCCGCTTTCCTTGAGTGCACCGACGATTCCTTCTGCTGCTTTCCGCAGGTCACAGAAACCGAAGATTTCGCCCTTCTCGTCGAACACTTGGAAGAACGCCTGGTCGGCGATTTCCAGTGGGTCGATGATCAGCGGTGCGCATTCCAGGAGCAGGAACAGACGCAGCTGCCCCACGTGAAACTTGTACAGGCGGCGCATTTCCGCCTGTTGCTCGGGCGGCCTGCCGACGTTGCGCCGTGAACCGATCAAGGAGACCCCTCCCTTCAGAGGCATCCGCAGTCGGTGTCGGCGCTCGGAGGCACCGTCACTTCGTGTTGTGGGAACGACAGTAGCGGTGCGGGGCCCTTGGCCCGTTTACTGCTCCGCCGTCCCACGGTCCTTGACCGTTGTGTCTCCTGAGACATACGCACGCCCAGGGAAGATGACTCAAAAGGAAATTCGATCAACGAAGATTGAGAGTGGCTTGTACGTCCTTGAGGAATGGTTGTCCTGTCGGGGCCGCCACCTGGGGCTGCCTGGTACGCGGAACGCTGGTCATGAGGGGGAAGCATGAGCATTGAGGCGATTGCTGCGCTGGCGGCGGCAGGCGGTGCCGCCGTCGTCCAGGCAGCGGGCACCGATACCTGGAACACAGTCAAAGCGGCGCTGGCCCGCTTGCTCTCACGCGGTGACACCGGCACTGAAACCGCCGAACTCGAGCACCTCGAACGCACTCGCGCGGCTCTGACGGGAGCTGCTCTCGCTGACCGGATCCGCCTGGAAGACGTCTGGCGGACCCACCTGGAAGTGTTCCTGAGCAGCATCACGGACGAGGAGGTCCGCGCCACCGCTGCACACCAGTTGGCCGCCGTCATCCGTACCGTCCATGATGCCCACGGCCCTGTCGCCCACGCCGGGGGAGTAGCGGCCGGCGGCGACATCAGCATCAGGGCCGACCACGGCGTGGCCGGTGCTGTTGTTAACGTCGAAGGCGGGGTGAACATCGCCTCCCCTTTACCGCCCCGGCGCCCCTGACGGCGCTTGCTGGAAGCGAACTTCTGGAGCAGGCGCGAATCGTGGCTCAGAACGGGTCTCTGGCCGCCGGCCGTATCGACATTCAGCAGACCATCCTGCGCAGTGCATCCGTCAGCCGCCCTCTTACCCTGGCTGCCCCATTGGGACTGCGCGACCCCGTGCTGCCGTTGCGAGGGCGGGAGGCACTGGTGGACGCCCTTACCCGCGTCCATCTCGGTGGTCTGCCGGACGGTTTGGTGCACGTCCTGCACGGCCTCAACGGATGCGGGAAGACGGCCATCGCTCTTGAAGCCGCCTACCGCGCGCAGCAGCACCTCGGCGAACGGCTCTCCTTGTGGTGGCTCAGCGCCCACCGGGCGGAGCCCCTCGAAGAGGGCCTGCGCGCCCTGGCCGGCCGCTTGGGCCTGCGCGGTCGCCAGGCCCACGCCCACGAGCTCGTCGATGTCCTGTGGCAGACACTCAGCCGTTCCCGAACCCCCTGGATGATGATCGTTGACGGTGCCGATGACCCCACCGTCCTCGACGGGCCCGGACTCTTTGCCGCCGGCACGGGATGGGCCCGTCCCCACACCAGCCCCTGCGGACTGGTCCTTGTCACGACCAGCGACGGCACTCCCCGTTCTTGGGGCACCGTCTCCACCCTCCACCCCGTGTATCCGCTGAGCGACGACGACGCCTCCCGCATCCTGACAGACCACGCCGGCCCCCACGCCGGAACGCGCCCCGCCGCACGCAGTCTTGCCCGACGACTGGGAGGACTGCCTCTGGCTCTCAAGCTGGCGGGCGCCTACTTAGCCGAGGTGAACGCCATGCCCCGCGCCTTCCGTGAACCTGGTGCACCCGACGACTTCGCCGCCCTCAGACGAGCCCTGGACGGCCCTCAGGCAGAGGCCCTCAACCCCGCTCAAGCCATCTCCAGCACCTGGCGCCTGTCACTCGACCTACTGCACCACCGCGGCACCGTCTACGCCCGCCCGCTGCTGGGCCTGCTGTCGGTATTTGCCGAAGCACCGATCCCGACCGTTCTGCTGCACCCGGCCACACTGGCCAGGCACCCGGACTTCCAGGGCATCGACGGGAGAGTTCTGTGGCGCACCCTCGAAGCCTTGGTCGCTCTGCACCTGGTCGACCTGGCCACCGGCGAGCCAGCCGACAACCGGCAGACGGCCGACGACCCCGAGGGGCCGTCCGCGCTGAGGGTCCACCCTCTCATCCGTGATGCAAGCCGCCAGGTGCGCTACCTGCCGCTGGCAGCCCAACTCTTGCAGCAGGCCTGCAACCTGCAGCATGCCGGACATCCCGAGGAACCGGACAACTGGCCCACTTGGCATCTCCTGGCGCCGCATCCCCTCTTCCTCATCCGCCAGCAGGAAGCCCTGGCGTCCCTTCCCAGGTTCCTGCAGACAGCCGTTGCGGCAAGCTCGGAGAATGCCGCCCGCTATCTCCTGGCCCGCGGCCTTTTGCGACCGGCCCGCGACGAACTCGCCCGTCTGCTCGAGCTCCACCAGCACCTGCACAGCCACGACACCGAGGACACCCTCTCCGTACGCCACAATCTCGCTGGCGTCCTGCACGAGCTCGGAGAACTCGGCCAGGCAGAATCGGCCTACCGGCAGGTGGAACGCGACTACCGGCTCCTCCTGGGCGACCGCCACCCTCACACGCTGACGGCTCGCCACGAACTTGGGCGCGTACTGCACGATCTGGGGCGCCTCGACGATGCCGAGGCCGAACTCACTGCCGTACTGGCTCTGCGCCGTGCCACCCAGGGCAATGAGCATGCACACACCCTGACCGCCCGCCATGAACTGGCACGCGTCCTGCATGACCTGGGGCGCCTCGACGACGCGCACACCGAGTACCAGCACGTCCTCACCTGGCGCCGCACTCATCTCGGAGAAGAGCACCCTCGCACGCTGACCGCCCGCCACAACCTCGCATGCCTGGTCCACGACCGGGGACACCTGACCGAGGCACTGGCCGAGTACGAACATGTCCACAGCGCACGCAAGCGCATCCTGGGCCCCCGGCACCCCCAGACCCTGCACACTGCCTACCGGATCGGATGCGCGATGCGCGACAACGGCCAGCCGGAACAGGCTCGTTCCCTGCTCAGCACCGTCCAACAGGCGATGTCGGACACCCTTGGCGCGAATCATCCGCACAGTCAGCGGGCCGCCACGGCTGTCGCCTCGTGCTCGTCCTCCGGTCAGGCATCCTCTGGTGCCTGACCGGACCCGCCGGGCGCAGCCAAGGGATGCTTGGCTGACGCATCGTCCGGTGCCGATGAGCACTGCTGTACGACCGTGGCTAGCTCTGACAACGTAGCCACGAGGCGTGTCGCACCGGCTTCCCGGAGCATGCGCGCCCTGGTTCGGGAAGCCGCGACGCCAATGAAGATCACCCCTGCGGCACGCGCGGCCAGCGCGTCCGCCACGGATTCTCCGATAAGGAGCGTCCGCGTCCGCGCACCCCCCAACTGGCTTGCTGCGAGGGCCACTGCATGCGGGTTCGGCTTCATTAGCCGAGGATCACGTGGTCGCCCGAACACCTCCAGAGTCCCGGCAGAGCGCCTCGTCTGCAGAGGAGACAGGAAGGCCTCCACCGCCGAACTGGCATGGTCGGTCACCACAGCCATACGCCACGGTCCCTTGGAGAGCGAGTCCAGAAGCTGGACAACACCAGGCAGCGGCACTGCACGCCGTGCTGCTTCCAGCTCGTAGCCAGCCAGTATGTCGTCCAGTTCACGGATCTGCTGAACCGACCCTTGATCGACCACTGACCGGAGTAGGGCGACCGGATCAGCCGGGGTCGCAGGACTGGTGAACAGCTGCAGACTGCGGGCCGCCTGCGCAAGGTGACTTGTAACGGCGTGACCGTCACCGGTGAACAGGCGGCACAGGACACCATCGAAACTGAACAGAACCGTCTCTGCCTCTGTGAACCGCTGCTGCAACTGGGTTGTCAGTTCCGACCGGTCTGTCATTAATGACTGCTCGAAAGTCACATTCTGGTTCCGCACCCATGGATACTGCAGTTCATACCACGACCTGAAGGATGCAAAATGCCGCTGCCCATCCGGTGTAATGCAGATTTCCTGATCGTCTCTTCCGGGAGCTCTGGCGAACGCGCCGATGTCCTGGATGTCGGCCGCACTGCAGAAAAGAGTCGGGTTGGAAGGCCTTCGCGATTGCAGTAGATGAAGCTTTGTCAGCAGGTGCCATGCTTCTACGGACAATTGAGAGCGAAAGAATATGTCCAGACGTTGTGCGAGTATTGCTTCTGCATTGGCCAGATGGCGGTGTTCGGCGTTCATTCGCCGGATAGCGCGCGCCTGTTCCTCGGGAGTCGCACCATAATAGGCAGTTGCCATTTCCGTCATGGCGCGTCTGTTTGTCTCCCTGAGTGTGAGAATCTCGTGCGTAAGAATCTTTGACACGGCCAGCGTGTGGCGGCCGAGACCGGCACTGATCTTACGTACCAGGGCGTCGTCGGCATGGGGGAGATCCGAAGCTCCTGGCTTTACGAAGTTGTGCAACAATTTCGATACCAGCGCGGTGATATCAGTCAACCGGGAGTGGAAGGAATGTTCATTGGAGATTGCGTTCTCTACGTCCTGGACCCGAACGTTCAGCATGGCGGCCAGGCGAGGGACGACGCCATGGCAGTCTTGACCCGAGATCCCTGTGGTTTCAAGGCGCCGGTATACGTGCGGCTTCATTCCCAGCTCTTCACACACGTCTGCCATACGAAGACCACTGGCTCGGCGTAAGGAAGCCAGTGTCCATTCGGAAATCTGGGACTGGTCGGCCAGTGAAAGAGGCGGAACTCCTAATGCTTGTGCTAAGTCCTTGATTCGAGGAGGCTCGGGAATCCGCAGGTCGTTCTCGTAGGCGAGGATCTGGGGCTTCCTGGTCCCAGTGAGGTGGGCGAGCTCCTCGGCCGTCATCCCGCGGCCGTCGCGGGCGGCGAGGCGTGCTTCCCGTAGCTGCTGACCGCTGAACATCCGAGCCATACCCCGTCCCACAACGCCCCCTACTGTCGTTGGCGAGGTCCATTTTATATCCGCTGAACGGGTCGTGTGGGGGGAACTTCCCGTCTGTCGAACGCTCTTGACCAGGTGCGCCGTGCAAGCTGTCTGGGTAGCCTCTTCAACAAGGCAGCCATTGCTGGCGGTATGGACCTACGCAAGGCGGCAGCGACCTGCCGAACGACGCGAGGCCCCGCATCTCTCTCCAAGCGACACGGGACCCCACGTCTGGTGACCACTCCACAGCACTGCTGTTCCCCGTTGCCGCGGGGGCAGCGCCTAGAGCTGATCTCCGTCCTTTGGATCCGTAGGATCGCGGGCAGAGAACATGGCACCTCCTTACCGGTTGACGGCGGGCCGTGAGCTGACAATACTCTGTCGTCACTCGGCCCCCGTTTATGCGTTGTCCTGCCGCGTGGAGCGTCGGCAATCAAGCGTGCAAGTATCTATCACCCGACGGTGATTCTTGACGATGAACCGCCATATTTCTTACTCCCAGTATGCGAACACAGTTGCTGTCGCTACGTTCCGTAAGAAGTAACCTGGAGCTTAGGGGCGCGTAAAGGGGCGCGTGTTTCGCGAGTGCTCCGGGCCGAGTGCGCCTGCGCTCCCTGTGGCCGGTTCACTGCCGGGCAGGGAGTTCCGTAACCGTGGCGGCGGGCCCCTGGAGTACTCCTCGCCCGCGAGTCGGCTGTGCACCGATCCGCCCGCCCAAGACTGTTGAATGGTGAAATATTCTGCAGATTCTGAGAACCGCCCCCGCGCTGATGGCAGAGTGCAATCATCTATGCGGGAGTGCTCGATAGTTCATCACTGCTTGGGTGACCCATCGCATGAATGGTGGCCAGTCCTTTTATGCGCGCTGGATTGCATTGTTGTTCACTGATGGCTGGCATGACGTGCTGCGCACCTAGGGCGGCCCACTTGGGTTCCCCCCCCCGAAGGACGGTTCGTGTCGGCACTTTCTCAATCCGTGCAGCACTGGATCCCACGGCTTCAATGGGAAATGGCAAGATTGATCTGCCCGGCGAGCACTTATCGTCCCGGCAGGGGATCGAGAGGTGACCCGCGGTTGTGTTGCCCGAAGAGGGAGTGGATCAACCCGTCAGGGCTAGGGATTGGCCCGTGAATGCACGATGGAGTGGCTGGCTAGCCCTGAGTGTTGACTCTGCCTGTGTTCAGTGGGAGAAATCTGCGCCGTTGAGGCGAGGTTGCTGGAGATCTCACCGAAAGAGATCAGCCGAGGGCGGCAGAAAATACCTCGAAGTGGGCTGCGGTATAGGCGTGCTCTCGCTCGGACCAGCGGATGCGCTCCGCGATCCGGGACGCTTCGCCGACCGGTGGATCCGGTTGATCGAGGGGTTTCTGCCACCAACGGGCGTTGCGGGCCTGCCGTTCGAGTAGGGCGTCGGGCAGCTGGGAGCGGCTAGCGGCGTTGAGTCCGTAGGCGTCTGCCAGGACCCGAACCTGCGCGGCTTGAACAGTGGGGGACGGAGCACCGGGTTTGGAGGAAACGCACCACGTCCATGCCGTATAGCCGAGGTCCTCGAGCGGGTGGCCAGGAGCTGCCATGGCGAAGTCGATGAACGCGACCGGCATACCACCGGAGAAGACCGCGTTGTTGGGACCGGGATCGTGATGACAGACCACCGGATACCGACCGGATAGGCGGCTGCCGGAGGTCGCCTCGTGCAGTGCTCGCAGCAGCCGTCCGGCAGCGTCGACCTGGTCGTCGCTCCACCGCTGGAAACGTGCAGGTATCCAGCCGGGGAGGTAGCTGAAGACATCGCGCCCAACAGCGTCGGAGCCCAGATAGCGAGGCGCGCCCGTGAACCCCTGACCGTCGAGGTGGCAGAGGAGTTCTGCAACGAACGGGGAAGAACAGCTTGCCGGCCGTCTGACCGTGTCGCCGACTTTGACGACACCTGGAGTGAGGCGACCGCCGGTCAATGCCACTTCCTTCTCGGCAGTCCCATCTTGCACGGGCCGCGGTACGCCGGTCAGTCTGGGGTACACGCTCATGTCGGGTCCGTGAGATTGTGCAGGTCGTCGCGGACGAGGCTGTCGCGTTCGCCTGCGGTGAGCCATCGGGCCTGAGATCCGAGGTGGTCCTTTTCCACCCACAGCACGTCGTTGACGGTTTCGGCGACCGGACGCAGATGGCTGATGACGGCCAAGAGCGTGTCGGCGCCGACGTGTGTGCGCAGGACCTGCAGGGCGCTGTCGAGGGACGCGGAGTCCAGGGTGCCGAAGCCTTCGTCGAGGAAGAGGCTTTCCATCCGGGTGCCGCTGCGGCCGTGCATCTCCATCAGCGCGAGGGAGAGCGCGAGCGAAGCCTGGAAGGTCTCCCCGCCGGAGAGGGTGCGCGAGCTGCGGCGGGTGTGGCTGGTGAGGCTGATGATGTCGAAGTTGTCGGCGAAGCCCAGCCGCTTGCCGGAGAGCTGCTGCAGCAGCTCGCTGCCGTGCGCGAGCAGGGCGTGGGTACGCAGGTCGGTGAGGTGGCCGAGGAACTTCCCGTCCGTCAGGTGCGTGCACACCGCCTGCCAGGCTGCCAGCTGGCGCTCGCCGGCGGTGAGCGCGGCCGCCAACTGCTCCTTGTGGAGGATCTGGGACAGGGCTCGTTCCTCGTCCTTCAAAGCGTTCGCGGCTTCGCTGCGCAGGGTGCCGACCTGGCTGCCCAGGCTGTCCAGGAGAGTGGAGTCCAGTGGATCCGTTTCCTCGGTCACTTGCAGGTTTACGGCGCCGGGGTAGAGGTCGCTCACCCCTTGGGCATCCGCGGAAAGCTGCGCGGTCAGCTTCGACATGGCCGCACGCGCCTCGGTGCCGTGTCCGTCCAGTGCTGTCAGCAGCGAGGCGCTGGCAGTGTCTAGAGCCACGGCGTACTCCTGGGCAGCCGCAGGGTCCTTCGTCGTGATCGGGGAGGTTAGGGCTGGGCGTTCGGACTCCTTGACCAGGGCTGCTGCGCTGTTGGCGCTGTCCGCCCAGCGCTGCAGCCGTGCTTCAAGACCGTGCAGGGGATCGGTGACCTCGCGCTGGTGGCGCTGGGCCAACTCGCCCCGCTCGGTGAGCAGTAGCCGCACAGCCTCACGCAGTTGTTCCTGTCGGCTGGCCAGCTCCTTGTGGCGGTCCTGCTCCTTGCGTACCGCCTCGACTGCGGTTTCCAGGTGGCCGGTCGTGGGGAGCTGCGAAGGCAGCGGGAGGGAGACTCGCACGGGCGCGGGCAACGAGGACCAGCTCGTCAGCAGGCCGCGCCGCTCCTTGCGTAGACCTTCGCTCTTCTGGTCCGCCTGCTTGCGTGCCTTGCGCGCGGCTCGTGTGGCCGATTCCAGCGAGGTGCGTTCCGCGTCCAGCTGGGCTTGTGAGCGTGTCAGTTCGTCAGCGCAGGCGGCTGCGGTCTCCTGCAGCTGGACGACGTGGCTACGGGCGCACTGCAGCAGACCATCCGTCAGCTCCTCGCGCTCGGCGGCCGTCGGCGGTAGCGCCTCAGCCACACGGGAAAGGGCCGCCGAGGCGGTGCTCTCCAGCTCCTTGGCGTACGCCTGCGGCTGGGGATGGGCGGTGCGTGAGGCGAGTTCCAGCGTCTGCGTACGCACCGCGAGCAGGGATGCCTCCAGCCCGGCGACGGCTTGTGCTACCTGCCGGTCCTGTTCTTCCAGGGCCTGTTGAAGGCCGTCGACCTCCTGGGCATGGCGTGCGTGTTCCCGCTCGGCGCTGCTCAGCACGGCGGAGGCCTCGTGCAACACCGCCTCGGCCTGCGCAAGAGCGTCGGCGTCCTGCGGCTGCGGCGGCCGATAGCCTTGGGGCAGCAGCCGATCGCAGACGGGGCAGCCGTCTCCCGCAGCCAGACCATCGCCCGCCGAGTGGGCCGCCTCCCTGCGCCGGATACCCTCCAGCACACCCTGCGCGACAGCCACTTCGACCCGCACCTGCTCGAGGTCGCTGTCCGGAGGCGCCTGGAGGAGCGTGCTGATCTTGCTGTTGGTGGCGGCCCGGTCCACACGCTGCTGCGCCAGTACGCTGGCTGCTTCCCCGGCGAGCCGCACGGCAGTTGTCAGAGTCTGCAGGACTCCGGCGGCCTCGGCCGCCTCTTCACCGGCGTCTTGTGCCTGCCCGCGGAGCTCGCCAAGGCGTTCCTCGGCTTTCTGCAGGTCGTCGGCGTGCCGGGCCAGGGCGTCTTCCTCGTCCGTGAGCTCGGCCAGGAACTGAGTGTGTGCACCCTGCTCTTCGGCGAGGGCGTTGAGCCTGCCGGGCAAGTCCTTGAGGACCTGGGCTGCTGCCCCAAGGGTGTCGGGTGTCAGGCCTGCTGCGGCGGCTTCTTCCTTCTTCGCGGTCACGTCCTTGAGGCTGGTCTGGGCGTCGGTCTCGGCCGCGGCGTTGGCGGCCTGCAGGTGCCGCAGCTCGTCCTGGGCCTGCCGGATCGCGGTGGTGGCGCGGTCGTAGTTGCTCACACGCCGCTCGGTGAGTTCGGCTGTGGCGCTCGCGCTGAGTCGGGCGTGCTGCGACGTTTGTGCGGCCTCGGTCTGCAGCCGGCGCAGTTCGGCCAGCCGGTTGCCGAGGTCGGTGGCACCGAGAGAAGCGCGTTCGTGCCACTCCCTGTCCGCTGCGGCCTGTGCACGTGGGTCGGCGAGCAGCCGGGCGTCTTCCTCCCGCGCCTGGCCGAGGAGGTCCTTGATCCGCCCGACGGCCCTCTCGGCGAGCTGGCGCACGTGCTGCAGCTCGTCGACGCCGAAGAGGGACTTCAGGATGCGGGAACGCTCGGCGTCGCGGGCGTTGAGCAGGTCGTCGAAGCGTCCCTGAGGTACCAGGACGGAGGATTTGAAGGTCGCGTAGTCGATGCCGAGGAGATCGCGGACGGCCTGGTCGACGGGGCGTGTGTTGTCGGTGTGGTTGCCGTCCGGGTCCGTCAGCCGTGCCTGGGTCCGGTTGACGTGGAAGACGCGGTGTACCTGCCATTCGCGGCCGTCCACGAGGAAGACGAGGTTGACCGTCATGGTCTGGCAGTCGTCGGAGCGCAGCTGGGCCACCCGGTCGGTGAAGGAGCACTTGCCGTACAGGGCGACGGAGATGGCTTCCAGAATGCTGGTCTTGCCCGCGCCGGTGTCGCCGAGGATGCCGACGAGGTTCTTGCCGGTGAAGTCGATCTCGCAGGTGCCGGGGTAGCTGCGGACCCCGGAGAAGGTCAGGCGGACGATCTTCATGGGGTTGTCTCCGTTTTGCTGTGTACGGTGCTGGTCCAGGGGGTGGCGATGGCCTGGGCGAGTAGGTGCTCGGCGGGGGAGTGGGGCAGCTCGGTGTCGGGGGTGTTCAGCAGGTCGGCGAAGGCGGCCACGACCTCGTCGGCGTTCTGCCCGGGGGTGCCGGCCTCGGCGAGATAGGAGCTGAACGTGGCGGTGACGTCGAGCTGGCCGTCGTCGCTCACGTCGGCGCCGGTCAAAACGGCGGCCCGGGTGGCTGCGCACTCTTCCTCGACGTCCACCAGCACGGCGTCCGGCACCAGGTCGGCGACCCGCTCCCCGAGCCGGGGGATCGGCTCGCCGCTGTGGATGAGCACCTTGAGGTAGGAGCCGGTGTACTGGGCTGCTGAGGCGCCGAGTTCCTCGAGGGTGCCGCGGAAGTGGGCCAGGCGCCGTCCGGAGTGCAGGGTGTGCGGAGTGGTGAGCGTGCGCCGGCCGGGGCACGCCTCGATGACGGTGACGCTCTTGGTCTCCTCGCTCTCGCCGAAGTCCATCTGCAGGGGGCTGCCGGCGTAGCCGGCCAAGCGCCGCCCGATGCCGACGGACTGGGGCTTGTGGATGTGCCCCAGCGCGCAGTAGGCGACCTGCGGCAGAGCGTCGGCGGCGGTGGCGTAGGGCTCGCGGACCTCCCACATCCGCTCACTGTTCGCGGGCTCGGCACCGGCCACGTACTGGTGGGCGGTGAACAGCAGCACGTCACGGCCGGCGTCGTAGCCGTCGCTGAGCCGGGTGAACAGCTGCTCCTGCAGTTCGCGCAGGCCGGCCGCGTAAGCGCCCGCGGTGGTCCCGAAACCGGGGAACAGATGCAGGTAGCGGTTGGGGTGCACATAGGGCAGGGCGGCCAGGCGGATGCGCTCGTGTCCGTCCCGGCTGTCGAAGTCGAGTACGGTGCCCGGTTCTGTGTCGCCCCGGCTGTGCACGAAGTGCAGGCGGCCCTGCTCGGCTTCCGGCCGCAGCGTGCACATGTAGCCCAACAGGTTGAACAGTTCGGGGGAGTCGTGGTTGCCGCCCAGCACCACGGTGGGCGCGATGCGCGTGAGGCTGTCGAGGCAGCGCATCGCGCGCAGGATGTCCTTGTGCGCCGGCCGGTAGGTGTCGAAAAGGTCGCCGCTGTGCACGATCAGATCCGGCTGCACCGTCTCGGCTATGGCGATGATCTCGGCCAGAACGGCGTCGAACTCCGTGTCCCGGGAGCGGCGGCCCAGGGTGCGGCCCAGATGCCAGTCGGATGTGTGCAGGGCTTTCATGAACGCCTCTCCTCAGCGCAGACAGGACCGCCCGACGCCACCTGCCACAGGGGCAGCTGACGAAGTGCCAGGAACTCTACAACAGGAATCACAGGAGAAAACTGGAAAACCTTGGAATGCGGTAGAGTGGTTGCCATGCACGAGCATCTGGACGCACTCGAACAACGCATGCAACAGCTGCAGCAGGCCATGCGGCGCGCCCAACTGGCCCGTGACAGCGACCAGGTCAAACAGCTCCGCGACGAACTACGGCGCATCCAGCGCGCCTGGGACGCCCTGTTCGCGCAGGCCGAAGAGGACGAGGAGAACGGCGCCCCCGGCGAGAACACCGCTCCCGCGCAGGCCGCCCCCGCGGAGCCGCAGACCCTGCTGCCCGCCCGCGAACAGGTCCACCAGGTCCTGACCCTGCTCGCCGTACCCGCCGCCCCCAAACTCATCAGCACCGTCCACGAAGCCTTCTTCGCCGGCGCGTTGGCTCCCTCCCGGCTGACCAGCCTGCGCCGCGACGAGGAACGCTCCTACCGCAGTGCCCCCGGCGCCCGCCCCTACTACCTGTGCCCGGCACTCACCTCCGACCTGCTCTCACCCGCCCGCGGCCTGCTCACCGTCAGCACCTGGTCCCTGGAGCAGCGCATCGTCGGTCCCCTCAGCGCCCGTGTCCACTTCCTCACCAGCGCCCTGAACATCGCGGACGCCGCCGAACGCCTCGACGCAGAGGCACTGCCGCTGCCCGCCCGCCAACTCCTCGTGCGCTACGCCCAGAACATCCCCGGCGCCCAGCCCTCCGTACAGCAGTCGAACCCGGCTCGCGCACCTGTCGACCTGGCACTGCTGCGCCGCGCCGCCGAGGACGAACTCGCCCTGCACACCGAGAGCGACACCACCAGCCGCACTCAGGCTGCCGCCCGGGCGCGCAGCCAACTCGACGACGCGGCACTGCTGTTCGGAGGGTCCTTCCAGTCCGCCCGCCGCCTGCGCTCCGTGCCCTGACCGCCCGCGCCTCGTCCCGCCAAGGAAACTTCGTGAGTCTGCTCAACGACCGGCTCGACGCACTGCGCGGCCCCGCCCCCGCCAAAGGGCACGACGCCCGCACCCTCGCGGCCCTGACCACCAACCCCGGCTGCAACCGCCGGGCCCTGCTGGACGCCGCCGGCGTCGACAAGGACGCCATCGCCGTCCACCTCGGCAAAGCCCGTCCGCTCGCCAAATCCTCCCTTGCCCTCAGGAGCGGAGCCATCTTCGAACAGCAGGTCAAGGCCGACGGCTGCGCCGAACTGTTGCGCCTGCTGCGCGACGTCCTTGGCCTGCCGCTGCCCGAAGCCGCCCACACCGACCTCGCCGTTGTCGGCACCCAGGACGCCTCCCACCAGGTGCGCTACACCCACACCCGCAACGCCGTCCTGGAAGCAGCCCGTTCCACCAGCCCCGCCCGCACGCTGCTGGACCACCCCATCCTGCAGCTGACCGTCGCCGGCCACTCCGTCTACCTCGAACCCGACGTCGTCGCCTTCCAGATCGACGGCGTCTTCCACGTCATCGAGATCAAGTCCTTCGCCGTCGTCGACGACCAGGCCAGTCCGGCGAAGGTGGCCGCCGCTGTCACCCAGGCCGCTGTCTACATCCTCGCCCTGCGCGAACTCCTTGGAAAAGAAGGCATCGACGCAGACAGGGTCTCCCACGACGTCATCCTCGTCACGCCCACCAACTTCACCCGCCGGCCCACCGCCAGCGTCGTCGACGCCCGCAAGAAGATCGCCGCCCTCACCCGCCAGTTCGACCGGCTCACCCGCATCGAGCCGCTCCTCGACGCACTGCCGGCCCACACCACCTTCGACCTCGCCCTTGACCAGGACGAGCGGCCCACCCGCGACCCCAAGGAACTCACCGCAGCCCTGCAGGCCACCACCACCCGCTACACCCCCGCCTGCCGCCACTTCTGCGACCTGGCCTACGTATGCCGCGGCGAAGCCCGCGACGACGGACTGATCGACGTCCTGGGCAGCGACATCCGTGACGACCTCGGCGGCGTCGACCACATCGGCACCGCCCTGCGCCTGGCCGACAACACCCGCGCCCCCGCCGCCGACCAGGCCGACCTGGCCGCCGCACTCAGACACGCGCACGCCGTCCGCACCCAACTGGGGGAGTCCGCATGAGTCGGCTGTCCACCCTGCTGCGCCTTGAGGCAGCCGAGACCCAAACGGTGCAGGACGCCAGCCTGGTCGGCCACTTCCACCTCACCGAGCGGCCACTGATCTTCCTGCCGCTCAACCGCTCCGGCACCGAAGCGACCTTGCTGGCCGTCATGTTCGGCGACGACCCGGCCCGCCCCCACCTCCTCGTGGCTCCGCCCAACGGGCGGCCCACCGCGTTCCTGGAAGAACTGGCCGACCGCATCCTCACCCACATCGACAGCTTCCAGAACACCGAACGCCTGCCCGCGAAAGGCGGCAAGCCCGCCCGCGAGCGTCACACCCATGCCCCTCAGCTCCTGGTCGCCAACCGCAAGTCGATCCCCTACATCCAGCGGCTGGGCCGTTCCCTGCGCTTCACCGACACGCCCGAGGGCAGCGACCCGGCCCGCAGCGTCGGCCGCCTCGGACAGTGGCTCACCTTCTTCGCCGACCACGCCGAACACCCCGGCTCCGCCTTCCTGCTGGCCCTGACCGACCTGCTGACCACGCGCTGGATCACCGGACAGAGCAGCCTGGAGGACGAACACCTGGCCGCTCTCCTCGCCTGGATCGACCCGCCCCCCGGCACCACAGGCCTGAGCGCCGCCATCGAGGCCGAAAACCCCCAAGTACCCGGCCCCGACGGGCAACTGCGCCGACCCGCCGGCCCGGCCACCGACCCGTCCTTCGACAGCCTCGAACTCGACCCCCTGCTGACGGCCTACGACGAAGCCGCTAAAGAGGGCAACACCGCCGTGATGGCCCGGCTCACCGACCGGCTGCACACCCTCCTCCGCAACTACCTCACGCCCACCTGGGACGACGCCTGGCACGCCCTCGGCCTGCTGCGCAGCCTGACCCCGACCCAGGACTCCCAGCGCCGCTGGGCCGCAGACCGCGACCGCTTCACCGCCTACCGCAGCTACCTCGCCGACGACGGACGTCCCCAGCCCGCCAAGGACGACCCCGTCTCCGCCGCCCGCCGGCTCGCCCGCATGGAACTGGCCCAAGGCGCCTTCAATGCCCACCGCGCCCTGGAGGACCGCTTCTTCATGGCCGAACGGCGCACCACCGGGGAAGCCCTCGCCGGCACCGTCACCGACACCGACCCCCACCACACCATCCCCGGCGCCAGAGGGCCCCTGCTGCGTCCCCGCCTGACCCTGCACACCACCGACCCGGTACGCCTGGACATCGGAAGCCTGCTCGCCGGCCCCCACAACCCCCGCGTACACCTCGCCGTACGCGCCATCACCCCCCGCGACCACGGCACGGACCTCCTACTGGAAATCACCACCCTCACCGGCACAGTGAAAAAACCCCGAACCGACTCCGTCCCCGCCGTCGACGACCTGCTCGAGCTCACCTTCGCCCCCGAATTCTTCCGACGACCCCCGTTCCCCAGCCGCGAGAACACCCCCTGGACCCACGGTGGCCCCCAACACAACCACCCCGCCGCCATCCTGGAGACCACCGAGGAACCCCAGCCATGACCCAGCCCTCGATCCCGCCCGCGGAACTGGCCAACGCCGCCGTCAACGACATCCTCACCGCACTCACCAGCGGCACCACCCAGCCCCTCGTCGTCGACTCACCGCCAGGCGCGGGAAAATCAACCCTCGTCGTCCGCGCCGCCCGTACCCTCGCCGCCGCCGGTGAACGCTGCATCATCGTCGCCCAGACCAACCACCAGGTCGACGACCTCCTGATCAGCCTCGCCGACCCCGCAGCCCCCCAACTGCGCCTGGGACGCCTCGCCGGAGGCAACTACGAGGCACCCGAAGACGTCCTGGCCCTTTCCGGCATCATCATCAGCAAGGACATCAAAGACGTCCTGTCCTGCGACGTGATCATTGCAACCGCCATGAAATGGGCCTACATCGACGGACCCCGCTGGCAGTGGGCCATCATCGACGAGGCCTACCAGATGCGCTCCGACGCCCTCCTGCTGATCGCCAAGCTCTTCGACCGCGCCCTCCTCGTGGGCGACCCCGGACAGCTCGACCCGTTCTCCGTCGTCAGCACCCCCCGGTGGACCGGACTGCCTCACGATCCCCTGAACAACGCCGTCACCGTCCTGACGAACCACAACGACGCGACCACCCACACCCTGCCCGTCTCCTGGCGCCTTCCCCCCTCAGCAGCCAGCCTCGTCTCCCGGGCCTTCTACCCCTTCACCCCCTTCCACCCCGGCACAGCCCCCGCCACCCGCACACTCGCCTTCACCACCAAGGGCCTGCACAACCCCCTCGACGCGACCGTCGAGGAAGCCGCCACCACCGGCTGGGCCCTGCACGAACTCCCGCCCCGGCACACCGGACGCATCGACGCCGAGGCCGCCCACGCCACCGTCGCCCTGGCATCCCGCCTCCTGGCCCGCGGAGCCGATGCCGTGTGCGAAAAACACCCCGCAGGCCGCCGCCTCAAGCCCGCCGACATCGCCATCGGCACCGCTCACCGCGAACAGGCCCGCCACATCCAGCAGCTGATCAACCGCACCCCTCACACCCGAGGAGTGCGCGCCGACACCGCCAACCGCCTGCAGGGCCGCGAATTCGCCGTCACCATCGTCCTGCACCCGCTCTCCGGCCGCCGCGACGCTTCCGCCTTCCACCTGGAAGCCGGCCGCCTGTGCGTGCTGGCCTCACGCCACCGCCACGCCTGCATCATGGTCGCCCGCGCCGGCATCACCGACCTCCTCGACCGCCACCCCTCCAACGACCCCGTCCCCCTCGGCGTCCCCGCCAAGTTCCCCGACGGCTGGGAAGCCCACCAGTACGTCCTCGACCACCTCTCCAAGCACCGCGTCCCCGCCGCCTGACCACCCCTCCTTCCGGAAGCCGCCCACTGCCCATGGCACCCACCGAGCTGACGCTGCGCCCTCACCAGAAGGACGCGGTTGCCGCAGCCACCCGGACCCTGACCCAGCACTCCCGCGCGAGCGTGATCGCGGCCTGCGGCACCGGCAAGACCCTGATCGCCGCCCGCACCGCGGCCCGAATTGCTATACGCGGACGGGTTCTGGTGCTGCTGCCGACGCTGGACCTGCTGTCGCAGACGATCCGCTCCTGGCGTGCGGCAGGCCGCAAAGGGCTGGCGGTAGCGGTGTGTTCGGCCCGGCAGGCCCTCGACCACGAACCGGTCAGCGCCGATGTGCCCATGACCACCGATCCCGGTGAACTGGCCGCCCACATCCGCGAGACGGGGCCAAGCCCGGTAACCGTCTATGCGACCTACGCCTCCCTGCCCGCCGTGGTCACCGCGCACCACGACTACGGACTGCCCGCCTGGGGCCTGGTCGTGGTCGACGAGGCGCACCGCACGGCCGGCCGTCTCGGCAAGGCCTGGGCGGCGATCCACCACGACGACCAGGTTCCCGCCGCGCGCCGCCTCTACCTGACTGCCACCCCCCGGATCTGGGACCCCGACAGCGACCAGGGCGAGGAGGCGGTGGCCTCCATGGACGACGAGAGCCTCTTCGGCCCCGTCGCCTACCGGCTGACCCTCTCCGACGCCATCGATCTTGGCCTGCTCGCCGACTACCAGATCCTCGTCCCCGTCGTCGACAACACCGACCTGCGCGACTGGCTCGCCACCGGACCTGGCGCAGGCGCCGACGGTCTGCGCCTGGCTGGCCGTCAGGTCGCCGTCCTGCGCGCCATTCACGACCACCGGCTGCGCCGCATCCTCACGTTCCACCATCGCGTCGCCGACGCCCGCGCGTTCGCCACCTCACTCGCCGACACCGCCGCCACGCTGCCCGCCGAACTGCGCCCGCAGAAACTGTGGGCGGACTGGATCAGTGGCAGCCACGCACCCCAGGTACGCCGCCACCTGCTCCTGGAATTCGCCTCTCACACCGACCCGCAGACCCCCGCGGTCCTCTCCAACGCCCGCGTCCTGGGGGAGGGCATCGACGTCCCCGCCATCGACGCCGTCGTCTTCGCCGACCCCAAGAACAGCCCGGTCGACACCGTCCAGGCCGTCGGCCGCGCCCTGCGCCAGGACCCCGGCGCAGGCAAGAAGGCCACCCTCATCGTCCCCGTCTACCTGACCCCCGGCGAAGACCCCGACGATCTCCTCGGCGCGGACGCCTACACCCCGCTGTGGCGCACCGTCCAGGCCCTGCGCGCCCACGACGACCGCCTCGACGCCCGCCTCGCCGACCCGCGCACCGACCGGCCCACCATGGCGCCCGAGGACCCCGACGCCTGGCTGCACTTCGACCGCCCCACCCGGACCGAGGAAGTCGCCCTCGCCCTGTCCCTGCGGGTGCTGGCGCCCAAGAGTGCCGAATGGCGCCGCGGCCTCACCGCAGCCCGCCGCTACCACCGCACCCACCACCACCTCGACGTCCCCCAGACCTACGAAGACCCCTCCGGCTACCCCCTGGGCCGCTGGCTGACCTGGCAGCGCCACCTGCACACCAGCGGCGCACTCGACCCGGCCCGCATCCATGCCCTGGAACGTCTCGGCATTATCTGGGACCCCCGGCAGCAGGCCTTCGACCGGGGCCTGGCCCACGCCACCGCCTATGCCGCCCGCCACGGCCACCTCGCCGTCCCCGTCGACGAGGTCAACGACGGCTATCCGCTGGGGCGTTGGCTGGCCACGCAGCGCACACGTGTCGGCCGCCTCGCCGCGGAGCGCACTGCTGCCCTCACAGCCCTGGACCCGTGGTGGAATCCGCCGTGGCCCTTCACCTGGCAACGGGCCTACCACGATGCGCGTCGGAATCTGGAAGGAGCCGGGACAGCGAAAGCGGAAGAGTGGCTCGACGCCCAGCGGACCCGCGGCGACGACCTGCACCCCAGCCAGCTCGGTCTCCTCACCCAGCTGGGATGCGACTGGGCGCGTGAGCCCGGCACCTCAGCACAGCGCAGCCGGCAGCCCGTGCGTGAACGCGCCTTCCAGCGCGGGTTGGCCGCCGCACGGTCCTACCTCGAACGGGAGGGCCACCTCAACGTGCCCCAACGGCACATCGAGACCCTCGAAGGCGACCCCGTGCGCCTGGGGCAGTGGCTGAGCAACGTGCGACGCCGCCGTTCCGCTCTAGGCCCCCAACGTCAGGCAGCCCTCGCCGAGCTCGGCCTATGAGCGGACGAGGAGGCAAAGCGAGTGCAAGGTGGAGCCGGAACGCCATGGCAGCCGACCAGCCCGAACAGGGTGTCCTGAGGCGCCGCTCCTGGCCTCCCAACTGGCCAGTCATGGCGACGAACGGGCAGGAGGGCGACAGTCCGTCGGAAGCAATCAGCCGCCCTGACCGTCAGTTCCCCAAGCGCGCCCAGTGTGGCGGTGCGCTCGGCGGACAACGGCCACGGCAGCGCCGAGACTGCAGTAGCCCGCTTCTTCCCACGATCTGCCAAGGGCCGTGAATGCAGGCGGCCGTCCGGCAGGCGCTGATCGGCTGGCTTGGGCACGGGCCCCCTTGATGCGAACCGGCCTCTGGGTGCCTGGCAGCCGGTATCGAACATGCTGCTGCTTTCCGCCATTTCAGGTGGCGTCCGATGAGGCGTAGGTGCAGTGCTGTGAAGCATAAGTATCTGCCTCGGCGCTGATAGACCAGCGGTAGCGGGAGGACTACCGCAGCCCTGGACGCTAATCCGGGCCACCATTCGAACACCGCAGGACGTGAACGAGCTCGACGGCGCGTTTCAGAGCAAGGATCGCACTCGCCGGTGATCGTCCGGGCGGTTTTGTCAGTGCCCGCTGCTACACCAATTCCCAGGGACCAGACCGCAGTTGGCGGTCTGGCGAACAGGGGAGGAAACAGTGGCGAAGCCGCCTGAGGGGTATCACACGGTCCGCGGTCACATCCGGCGCAACCCGCGCACAGGTGGAAAGAAGATGAGCGGCTGGACCATTGCCGCGCTGATCGCGGCGGTGTGGTTATGGAGCCAGCTCATCGGTTTCGGCGAGGCTGCCCCGGCTAAGCCGGACGCGCCGCAGCCGTCGGTATCCGCGAGCACGGGGCGCTGATGGCCCGCCGTACACTCCGGCTGCGCAAACCCCGAGGCCGCGGCGAGCAGGCCGCGGCAGCGGTCGTCGCCTGCACCGCATTGTGGCTGCTGGCTCGTATGGCCTTGGCCGCCTGGCATGCGGCCACCCGCGCCTGGCCATGGCTCGTCGCCCTCATTGCCGCTGCTGCCGTGGTCGGGGTGTGGCGCATGCTGCGGGCGGCACGTGCCCGACGGGTGCGGGCCCAGACGCTGGCCCGGCTGCGGCTCACGCTGGCCGAGGTCGACGCCATGGACGATGTGGCTTTCGAGTTCGCGTTGCGGGATCTGCTCATCCGGGACGGCTGGACGGCAGAGAGAGTCGGACAGCAGGGTGACCAGGCCGCGGACGTCATTGGGCAGGACCGGCAGCGGGGCAGGATCGTCCTGCAGGCCAAGCACACCAAAGTCGCCGGCAAGGTGGGCTCGTCGGTGATGTACCAGGTCAAGGGAACCGCTGGCCCCGTTCACGGCGCGAACATCGCGGTCGTGGTGACCAATGGCTCCTTCACCCGCGACGCCAAGGCCTGGGGCGAGCGGCACCACGTGTACTGGGTCGACCGTGACCGGCTGCGCAGGTGGGCTGAGCACGGCACCCCGTTGCAGGACCTGCTCCGTCTGCCCAGTCGGCCTGTGCGCCGGGCGGCTTTCCGCCGGGCTGCCTGAGACGTGCTCGCCTCATCCGATGACCGCGCCACTGAAGGGGGATTGGTGTACGACGATGGATCGCTCGACCCGTTGGTGAAGTTCGTGCTCGGCGTGATCGCTGCTGTGGTCGCGGCCAAGATGCTCTGGCGGTGGCTCACCCAGGATGTCGCGCAGTGGGTCACCGCGGATGCATGGGGGTGGATCACCGGGCACCTGTGGTGGTCTTCGCTCATCATCGCCACCCTCCTTCTTTTCGTCCTGGCGGCGCGAAGGTCGGTTCCTGGGGATTTCGAGGTCTACTACGGCGGCAACGACGTTGCCGAGGATGAGGAGACGGCACTCACCTACAGCCTCGGGCAGCTGGCAGCCATGAGCCCGGCGGGCTTCGAGCAGGCCTGCGCCGACCTGCTGGCCCGGGACGGCTTCATTCGGCCTCGGCGTATCGGTGGGGCCGGTGACCTGGGCGCAGACGTCATCGCCTGGACCGGAACCGGAGACAAGATCGTCGTGCAGTGCAAGCAGTACAGTCGGCCGGTCGGCTCCAAGGAGGCGCAGACTTTCAATGGCACGGCGCGGCCAGAACATGGTGCCAGCCTCGCCTTGATGGTCGGCCTGAACGGCTTCACCAAAATCGCCACCGAGTTTGCTGCCCGTCACGACATCACGCTCATCGACCGGGCAGCACTGGAGAGTTGGGCGCAGGGCGAGCATCTGTACGCCGTGATCGGCGAAGACCGCTCTGCCGCGTAGGCGGACTATCCGCCGAGGCCGCCGCTCTGTCTGGGGTCAGTTCATGCACGGCTCTACACGACAAAGATGCCCAGGGAGGAACGCCTCCCCCTCAAAGCCCCAAGAAGCTGCCCCCTGAGGCACTGCCTGCCGCGGCCAACTGAAGGCCTGTGAACGGATGTTCTCCCTGGCCGTGCCGGCAGTGGAGGTGAGGGGCTCAGGGGCGGCCGAGTGCGCGGAAGGTCCAGCCGGCTTCGCGCCAGGTGGCGGGGTTGAGGGTGCCGCGGCCGTCGATGACGTTCGGGGTTGCGGTGTGGGCGGCGAGGCGGTGCGGGTCGACGTGGGAGAACTGCGGCCATTCGGTGAGGTGCAGCAGTAGGTCGGCGTCTTGGACGGCGGCGATGGGGTCGTCGGCGTAGTCGAGTTCGGGGTGGAGCTTGCGGGCGTTGTCGAGGGCCTGGGGGTCGGTGACGGTGACGCTGGCGCCGAGTTCGTGGAGCTTGTGGGCGACGGCGAGGGCGGGGGAGTCGCGGATGTCGTCGGTGTTGGGCTTGAAGGAGGCGCCCCAGACGGTGATCCGCTGGCCTCCGAGGTTGCCGCCGACCTGTTCGCGGGCGAGGTCGATCATGCGCTCGCGGCGTCGGTTGTTGATGGTGTCGACCTCGCGGAGGATCGTCAGTGCCTGGTCGACGCCGAGTTCGCCGGCGCGGGCCATGAAGCCGCGGATGTCCTTGGGGAGGCAGCCGCCGCCGAAGCCGAGGCCGGGCCGCATGCCGCGGCGGCCGATGCGTGCGTCGTGGCCGAGGATGTCGGCGAGCTGGGTGACGTCGGCGCCGGAGGCTTCGCAGACCTCGGCGATGGCGTTGATGAAGGAGATCTTCGTGGCGAGGAAGGCGTTGGCGGACGCCTTGGCGAGTTCGGCGGTGGCCAAGTCGGTGACGATCGTCGGCGTCCCCGCCTTGATGATCTTCTCGAAGCACTGCCGCAGCACCGTCTCGGCCCAGGAGTGCTCGGTGTCGAAGCCGAGGACGAGGCGGTCGGGGCGGAGGGTGTCCTCGACGGCGAACGACTCGCGCAGGAACTCCGGGTTCCAGGCGACCTCGATGGCGTCCCCGGCGGGCGCGTATTCGTGCAGGAGATCGCGGACGCGGGGTGCGGTGCCGACCGGGACGGTCGACTTGACCGCGACCACGGCCGGGTCCTTGAGATGGGGTGCGAGCTGGCGGACGGCGGTGAACAGGTGGGTGAGGTCGTAGGCGTGCTCGCCGGGCTGCTGCGGAGTGCCGACGCCGATGAAGTGCAGATCGCCGAAGGCGGCGGCCTCGGCGTAGGAGGCGGTGAACCGCAGCCTTCCGCTCTTGGTGTGTTTGGCGAGGAGGTCGTCGAGGCCGCGTTCGAAGAACGGTGCCTTGCCGGAGCCCAGGACGGTGACCTTGTCCATGTCGCAGTCCATGCCGAGGACCTCGTGGCCGAGTTCGGCCATGCAGGCCGCGTGGGTGGCGCCGAGGTAGCCGCAGCCGACGACGGTGAGCTTCATGACGGGGTTCCTTTACGAGGTGAGGGCCGGCCCTCACCTCTGCCCCGCCCCGAAGGGCGGGTGTTCAGGCGGGCCGGGCGGCCAGATAGCGGTTGATCCCGTCCCGGATGAACGGCGGGATCGTGCGGAATTCGAGGTCTTCAGGGGCGAGGAACTGGAGCTTGACGCCCTCCGCGAGGGGCAGGGCGCTCTCGTCGCCGTCCCAGGAGGCGCCGAAGAACGTGATCAGCTGCCCGGAGCCGTGCTCGTCGCGGATCTCGAAGAGCTCGGTCAGACCGTCGATGGTCAGGCCGGCTTCTTCGTCGAGCTCGCGGACGATCGTCTCGCGCGGGGTCTCGCCGGGGTCGCAGCCGCCGCCGAGGACGCTCCAGTGATCCGGCCAGGCGATGTTGGGCAGGTCGTCGCGGAGGTGGAGGAGGAGTTCGCTGCGGCGGTTGGCGATGATCGCGACGGCGCCGCGGGCGGTGGCCGGGCTTTCGGCGGTGGTGATCTGGTGCATTCGGACACCGTAGTAAGGAAGTTGAGGATCACGCGGCAGCCCTCACCGTCTGGTCGCAAAACCAGGCGGCCGCCATGAGGGCCTGCATCCTCGTGCGGTCGAACCGCCCGCCCGGCTTGAGCCCGCTTTCCAGCAGCGGCCTCCAAGACGCCGGGGCCTCAGTGAGGGCGGTATGGATCTGCGCGTCCGCCCAGGCTGCCAGCTGCCCGTTCAGCCAGGACGGGACCGGGCTGGCGAAGCCGAGCTTGTCCCGGCTGCCCCAGACCTCGCGGGGCAGGCCGAGAGCCTTCGCCGCGTCCCGCAGAATCCGCTTGCCCTCGGCGGGGTGACAGATCTTGTGCTCCACGGGCAGCCGGTAGGACAGCTCGACCAGCTCCCGCGCCAGGTAGGGGGAGCGGCGTTCCAACGCGTAGGCGGAGGCGAGCTTGTCGCTGGTCATCACCAGCGGCCGCCAGGCCGTGGCCAGGTCGGCGAGCGTGAGGCCGCGGGCCAGATCCCCGCCGGCCCGCTCCATCGCGGCGGCGATGAGGTCGCGGATCCGCCTCTCGGGGTCGGGGCCGCGCAGGACGAGCCGGGTCGCCGCCTCTGCCGGATCCAGGACTTCACCGGCGGCGTGCATGAGCTTCGCGGCCAGTGGCCGGTAGGCGTCCATCCCTGCGGCCAGGACCGCGTCCGGGCCGAAGAGGACCAGGCAATGACGGACGTAGCCCATCAGGAACTCGTCCGGGCCCAGCCCGCCGGCCACGACCCGCAGCCCCAGCTCGGCGACCTTTCGGTACGCCATGTACTCGGAGAACGTGGATGCGTTGCCCATCGGGTAGTCCAGAGCGGACATCATGTGCGGCAGCACTTTGGTGAAGTCGACGTGGTCCGGCTCGACCACCACCAGCTCGGCCCCGATGTCGGATGCGATCTGGGCCGCGATCTGCGACTCGTCGAGCCGATCCTGTCCCGGGTAGCGGACGGTGACACAGACCGGCGGCCGCAGCAGATAGGCCAGCACCGACGAATCGAGTCCACCCGAGAGTAAGAGCGCAAAGTCGCAGCCCGGGGCCCGCAGCGGGATCTGCTCGGCCAGCACGACGGAGAACTTCGCCAGGGCCTCACTGTAGGTGCCGGTGAAGGGCTGGCAGTCCTGGAGTTTCCAGTAGGTGTGCTGGTCCAGGGAGCCACTCGCGATGTCGAAGGCCAGCAGCGTGGCCGGGGCGAGCAGCTGGATGCCCTGGAAGGGAGTGTCGACACCAGTTGGCGTCTCGATCGCGATCACCTCGGGCCGCAAGACGAGCGGGGCGGCGCCGTAGCCGGCCAGGGTGGTGACCTCGGAGGCGAACGCGAGCCGGCCGCCGTCCAGACGCCAGTAGAGCGGCTTCTCACCGAGCCGGTCGCGGGCAAGGAACAGCCCGCCAACGCGCGGGTCATAGACGGCGATGGCGAACATGCCGTCCAGCCCCTCCAGACAGGACGGTCCGATCTTCGCCCAGGCCCGCAGCAGGAAGTGTGCGTCGCTCTCCCGGGCTGCCAGAGCGATGCCCCAAGCAGCGGCCTGCTGACGGAAGTTGTAGATTTCACCGTTGAACGCCAGCAGCACCCCCGACTCATCCTCAAGGTAAGGGCCGGGCATCGCCTGCGGGCCGACGATCAGCAGCGTGTTCATGGCCAGCACCGCCCGCCCGTCGCTGGAAGCGGCGTGCATGGTGCCGTCCGGGCCCCGGTGGGCCTGCGAGGCCCCCATGGCGCCGACCGTGCGCTCGTGCCGGACGGCGTCGGCTCCGGCCAGCCCTGCGATTCCGCACATCTCTGTTCACCCCCGAGTCAGGTGGTGCCTTGGCGGCGGCCGCCGCCAGAAGAAGATCCATCCAGTCCCGGCGGCAGCCTGAACTCTCATCACAGCCGCCCGGACGATGAGCAGGGAGGGCTCGCAGGGGGGCTCACAACTCGCAGACGGGGTCCACCGCGGGCCGGAAGGCAATACCCTCGGTGACCCAACACACGGAACGTGTACGACTCCTCATCACAGGCGAGTACAGAAATGTTCTCAGCCATCTGTTCGAGTCGGCCGCGGTCCGGGAGACCGGCAAGGGGAGAGGTCGTGGCACCGACCACCCGCCGGACCCGTCCGCCGAACGCGGACCTGGCCCGGCTCATCGAAGCCAGCGGCGCGAGCCATAAGTCCCTGGCCCTGCGCGTCAATCAGCTCGCCCATGCCGCCGGGATAGAGACGGACTATTCACATACTTCGGTGGCGAACTGGTGCAGGCGTGGGATGACGCCGAAATGGCCGGTCCCAAAGCTGTTAGCGCAGGCCATCGGCGAACGGCTCGGCCGGCCCGTCAACCTGGGCGAGATCGGCATGGGCGAGGCGGAGACAACCGACGTGGACGTGGGGTTGGATTTCCCCAGGGACCCCGCCGACGCTGTCCGCGTCGCCACTTCGTTCTGGAGCTCTGTGAACCGCCGCGACTTCCTGGCCGGATCTGGCTTCGCCGCCTCCGCCTTCACCACCCCCGTCACCCGATGGCTCGTCACCCCCGCCGACGAGACCGCCGACCACAGCGGCGGCCAGCAGGTCGGCCGGGCCGACCTCGACGAACTGCGCAAGGCCGCCGACGATGCCCGCCGCTGGGACTCCAAATACGGCGGCGGGAACTGGAAAGCCAACTCCGTCACCGACTGTCTGGACCACCGGGCCAGCCCGCTGCTGCAGGGCAGCTTCTCCGACGAGATCGGCCGTGAACTCTTCTCCGTCACCGCGCAGTTGTCCCGGCTCGCTGGCTGGACAGCCTTCGACGTCGGCCAGCACGATGCCGCCCAGCGCCACTTCATCCAGGCCCTCCGCCTCGCCCGCGCGGGTGGCGACGTGCAGCTGGGCTGCTACGTACTGACCACTATGGCCATGCAGACCCTGATGAGGGGCTTCGCGTCCGAGGCCGTGGACATGGCCCAGGGCGCCTTCGAGCGGGCCAAGGGGCAGGCCGTCCCCAGGGTGCTGGCGTTCACCAGGCTGATCGAAGCCCGCGCTCACGCCCGCGAGAACGACCCCCGGGCCGCTTCCCGGGCCCTGAAAGCCTCCGAGGATTTGCTGGGTCAGACGAAGGACGACAGCGGCGACGAGCCCGCCTGGATCGACTTCTATCACCACGCCCGCCTCTCGGCGGACGCCGCTGAGGTCTTCCGGGACCTGAAGAACCCCAAGGCTGCCCTCGGCTGGAACAAGCAGGCCACCGCGATGCCGACCGGGGTGTTCACCCGCTCCGTCGGCATGCGGCTCGCCATCGTCGGGACCGCCCACCTCCAGGCCCGCGACCTCGACCACGGCTTGGAACTCGGCAACCGGTCCGTCGACATCCTCGCCCGCGTCCAGTCCTCCCGCGCCAAGGACTACGTCCGCGAATTCAACGCTGCCCTCGCCCCCTGGCGGCGCGAGCCGGCCGTCCGCGCGTTTATTCACCGCACCCGCGCCGACCTCGGCGTCGCCGCCTGAACACGGCCAGCTGGCGTGGACGGCACCCGAACGATCTGCCGTCCGCGGCAACCCGGGTGCAGAGGCCACCCCGAGGGCATCTGGAGCATCCCCGGCTCCCGCGCGCCGGTCAGAATGAGCTGGGCTCGATGCACAGATCGGTGTGACCAGCCGGGACGGCACCTCGTTCACTGGCTCATGCCGGCTGGCGACGCCCCTGACCGACGCCCGGCGCCACCCGGCCGCCGCCCTGGCGGCTCTCTACCACCAGCCGGTGGGGACACACCGGAGCGGCTTCGCTGATCAGATCGGCAAGGCGGCAGGAAAAGATGCGCCGTGCAGCCGCCCGACGCGGCCACTCCTGCCTGCGCCCTCTCGGGCTGCCCGGCGACGGTCTCAGCCCCATGCGGATACAAACAAGGCTATGAGGGCGATGCCCAGCGAGAGAGTTCCGCCAAAAGCCATGGCAGCACGGGTGATGGCGGTGGGAACCGTGGCTCCGTCCCAACGCGCGAGTGCGGCAGCTGCAGCGCCTGCCGCCAGGGACAGCGCCAAAACTGTGGCGAGCAGAGCCAGCACCATCACGGAGCGAGGAGACACACGTAACACCGCCTGTAGCCGAAGTAGTCAAGTTCGAGAGCGAACCCACCGTTTCCCGGCGCACGGACGAGTGCGAGCGGTTGGATGTTGTTACAGGAACAAGCCGGTGTTTATGCCGGAACAACTCGCGTGAAAGGGCCGAGCCGTGGGGGAGCAGACTCGGGCCGGGCGTCCGTGGTCACCGGCGCGTGGTTCGTGTGCGGAGACCAACGAAGTCGTCGGCATGCTGCGGTCATGGCTGGGCACGGCCGGGGTGACCGTGAAACAGCTGCATCACCGGCTCACGAGCGACCATTTCGGCGACGGTCAGATTCCTACGCTGCGCAGACTGCGCAGTCAGCTGGCGGGCGAGGGCTTGGCGTGGGACCTGGTCGAAGCAGTGGCCGACGTCTGCTTCCCGGATGATGACCACGAGGCCGTACAGCAGCGACTGGAGCAACCGCGGCAGTTATGGGAGGCCGCCGAGAAAGCGCCCACCGCCACGGACGGCAGCGGCCCTCAAGTGACTGCGCGGGAAGTCCTCCACGCTCAGCAACGGGCCCTCACCGCCTATGAGGAGCTCAACCGTGCCCGTCAGGCCTTCGAAGCCAGCGAGCACGGACGGCAACAGGCCCTGCAGATCGCCACGATCCTCTTCGGCATGCTGGGCCAGGCTCAGGCGAAAGTCGTGGAACTCACCCGGCGTATCGACGCGCTGAACCATTCCACGCCGGGTGATCCGGAAGAAGTCACCGGCCTCGAGCGGATGAGACACCGAGCCAAGGCCCAAGAGCACCAACTGCGCACTCAGCTGACCCGTGCAGACAGCGAGCGGCAGACGGCCCAGACCGTCGCCGATCACGCGGCACGCCGGATCCAGCAACTGGAAGCCGAACTGCAGGAACTCAGAACGAAAACGGCCACTGGCGAGCGGGGAGAAGACATCCGCAGCCGCCCACTGCCCGCTCCTGTTACGCAGCAGGAGCCCGACGAGGCCACCCTCGACGCCGTCGACGAGACCCTGGAGAAGGTGCGCTTTGCACTGGACCGGGAGCACAGCGCGGTACAGGAGGCCGCCGAGGACCTCGGCCTGAACGTCACCGTGCCGCAGGGGGAGAACTCAGACAGCCGGACCATCCCCGGCGAGACGGTACCGCCAACGCCCCCTGCGGACAGCGAATCGGCCCGGACGCAACCTGACGGACAATACTTTGCAACAACTACGAACAACCCCGTGACCAGCGACTCCACCACACCGGTTGGGCGTGCGGACGCTGTAGCGCTGTCACTGGACCGCATGAGACTGGCCGGCGCCGCCACCGAGCGCATCGCCTCCGGAACCACCGTCGACGAAGTGGTCACCGCCCTCGCAGACGCCGCGGTGCCACAGTTCGCCGACGGAATCCTCGTTTACCTCAGGACGCCGCTGCAGGACTACGAAACGCTGCGCCCGCACAACCTGCGCCTCGCCCACCGCACGCACATTCCAGCAGAATCCGCCGCCGAGGCTCCGCTGATCCTGCTGACCCCCGAAGAGAACCTCGCCTTTACGGCAGACGGTGCACTGGCAGAAATCCTCGCCAACGTCCGCCCCGTCGCCATCAATGACGTTCTGTCCCAGGCCGCGCTCGCGGAGATCACTGAAGGGCCGCTTCCCGGGCAGTTCAGCGCGATCATTGCTCCTCTCCAACGTAAGAGGCAACTGTTCGGGTTCGCCGTCCTCATCCGCTATCAACACGAGCCTTACGACGACGCGGACGTGCTGGTCGCAGCGCAGATGGCCACGCACAGCGCGCTGGGTATCGACCGGGCCCTGCTGGAACGAAGCCAGTTGTACATCGCGGGCGAGTTACAGCGCACGATGCTGCCCGAGACGCTGCCCCGGCCGACCGGTGTGCGGCTGGCGTCCCGCTATCTGCCCGCCGCGGAGACGGCCCGGGTCGGCGGCGACTGGTACGACGCGATCCCGCTGCCCGGCAGCCGGGTCGCGCTGGTCGTCGGTGACGTCATGGGCCACTCCATGACGGCGGCGGCGATCATGGGCCAGCTGCGGACGACCGCGCAGACCCTCGCCGGGCTCGACCTGCCGCCGCAGGAGGTCCTGCACAATCTGGACGAGCAGGCCCAGCGGCTGGGCAGCAACCGGATGGCGACCTGCCTGTACGCGGTGTACGACCCGGTCGCGCACCGCATCACCATTGCCAACGCGGGCCATCCGCCGCCCGTCCTGCTCCACCTGGGCGGCCGGGCCGAGGTCCTGCGCGTACCGCCGGGTGCCCCGATCGGTGTGGGCGGGGTGGACTTCGAGGCGGTCGAGCTGGACGCGCCCGCCGGTGCCACCCTGCTGCTCTACACCGACGGTCTGGTCGAGTCGCGGCTGCGTGACGTGTGGACCGGGATGGAGCAGCTGCGTGAGGAGTTGGGCACCATCGCACATCTGACCGGCCCCGATCGTCCGCCGCCGCTGGAGGCGTTGTGCGATCAGGTACTCGACATACTCGGCCCCGGTGACCGGGACGACGACGTCGCCTTGCTGGCCGCCCGCTTCGAGGGGATCGCCTCCAGCGACGTGGTGTCCTGGTCCCTCGACCCGGAGGACAAGGCGCCGGGCCGGGCCCGCCGGCTGGCTCGCGAGGCACTGTCCCGCTGGGATCTCGAGGAGCTCACGGACTCTGTGGAACTACTTGTCAGCGAGCTGGTGACCAACGCCGTGCGTTACGCAACGTGGCAGGTCACGGTGCGGCTACTGCGCTCGGACGTGCTGCGTTGCGAGGTCACCGACGATGCGCCGCAACTGCCCCGGCTGCGCCGTTCACGCTTCCTCGACGAGGGCGGACGAGGGATCTTCCTGGTCGACAAGATTTCCATGAGGTGGGGCGCCAGTCGGCTCGCCACCGGAAAACTCGTCTGGTTCGAGATGGCTTTGCCCCAGCAACCAGATCAGGAACAAGGTTGAGGACTCCTGGAGACACTGGCCAGCTACCCAGCGGCGTGACGCACCGTCGCTGCACCAACGGTCAGAGCCCTCAGGCCCTGCGGTCGCACGCTGAGCGAGGTCCAAGCCTCACCGTCATTGGCGAGACACACCGCGCCAGAAGGGAACGACGCGTCTTGATGGTGACGCCCCGGCCGGGAGCCGCTCTCGGCCATGGGCGTCTCTGCCCTGACCACCCCGGATGTTCTTTGGCGCACTGTTCTGAACAAGCCCGGCAGCGCTGGCCTGGCCTCACGCAGCTCTCGGGCACCCAGACCCCACGACGCTCGCCTCACGGCAATGTCCCGCCCACCACCCGTTCATGCGCACACAAGCCGGTAGGAGAGTTCCGGGATGTACAGCGCCCACTCTGCTCTGGTGAGATTCCGTCCCACGCGTGTGCACAGACCCTCGATGAGAGTGGCGGGGTCCAGCGGCGACTGGGTGTAGAAGGCCGAACTACTGTCCGATGCGTGGTCGTCCGGAGCACTAACAGCACCTCCGACCGCTCGCAGAGTCTTCTCCTGTGGACCGAAGGCCAGAAGAGAGACGAGGAAGTCCTCACCGTGCGGAGCCAGAGGCAGGGCGGCACCGATGTGACGCAGGGTATGGGTATCCCACAGTTGGACCTTGGGAGCGAGAGGGTGCTCAACGGCCAGCAGGCTGCCATCGCCTGAGAAGGCAAGGACGCCTCCGCGATTGCGTGTTCCGTGCCCGTAGGCGTAGCCGCTGCCCCCGTCGAGGTAGGTGAGCCGGCTGGTGGCCTTGCCGTTCCACAGGGCCAGGCCGCCTGCAGAGTCGGTCGCGGCGAGGAACCGTCCGTCCGGGCTGAAGGCTGCCTGAGTGGCTGTGGTGTAGTGGGCAAGGACGACGTGCCGGCGCTTGCCTGATTTCAGGTTAGTGATGTTCCCGTCATCGCTCACCAGAAGTTGCCCGTCGGCACTGATCGCTAGGAGCTGGCCTGAGGTGCCTCGGACAGTGCGGATCAATCTACCGGTGGTGACGCTGCGCGCCTCAACGACTTTATCGTCACCGACGGTGGCTGCCACGACTTTGCCGTCGGCGCTCAGCAACAAGCCCCCGCCCATTGCAAACGACAGCTGACTGACCGGTGCGGAGAAGACCAGCTCTTGCACGATCTCATGCGAGCGGGTGTTCCAGACCGTCGCGGTAGAGGCCTGGGGGTCGCCGACGATCAGGATCTCTCCGTTGAGGCTCAGCGCCATCGGGCTGTCCAAGGTGGCATCAGGCCTGGGCGAGTCGGGCCAGCGCAGCGTCCTTGCGACGAAACCGGTGGCTTTCCCCGTGTCCCCGTCCATGATCCGCACCTTGTTGCGGTCGCCGTCTGTGCTCTGTGCCGCCACAACCGTTCCGTCGCCGCTGATGGTGCCCACCGCATTGGAGCTCGTAGAGGTAGGTGGTGTGCCGGCAAGCGGGCGGATCGATCGTACGGCAGCGCCGGCATCACTGCCGCGCAGGAACTCCAGCGTCTGTCCGTCCGGCGTGAAACTGAGGTACTCCGCACCCTCGTTCTGCAGTGGGTAGTTGAGCAGAGTGCCAGTCGCTGTCGACCCGACGCTGTACTGGATGATGGCCGTGTCGTCGGCCACCGCCAGTCTCTCTCCGTCGGGGCTGAAGGCGACGGATGTGGTGAAAGGAAAACCGGGTGCCTGGACAGTGAACGGGGCCTGGATGTCCTGATGGGACGGCTTAGCCGTCCGTGCATCCCATATACGGACCGTCCCTGTGCTCAGGCCGGTGAACACCGGAGCAGCCAGGAGTTTTCCACCAGGGCTGAAGCGTAATGAGCCCTGGTCGCAGACCGCGTTGCCCGGGGAAGAGCTCAGCTCCTTCCCGACCCTGCGCCCGGTTCGCAGATCCCACAACGCCAAGTGGGCCCCGCGGCCGGACTCTTCAGACGGCCAGTGACACAGAGCCACCCGGTCCGTTCCGCCGAGTTCTGCCGCACTTGCCGTCTGGCCGATCCAGGCCATCCGATGGTGTGACTCCATATCCCACACCTCGACACGGTCTGGCATAGCCAGCACGAGCGTTGTGCCGCGCAACGCCAGCGGCCGGCTGCCTCTGTCACCCACAGCAGCAGAAACAGGCCGGCCCGTTGACGTCTTCCACAGCCGTACTCCATCCCCGGACGGTACTGCGAGAGCTGTTCCATCGGCGCTGAGCGCTGAACCCCACGATTCTTGGTCTTTTTGCCGCACGGGCACCTTGAACTTCTTGATGAGCATTTTGGACCTGACGTCCCAGACCTGCACCGTGCCTGGGCCGTCGCCGCTAACGCTGACTACGGTGCTCCCGTCTTCAGACAGGTTCCGATCTGCGGTGGGCCGATCCGGCAGGGGGAAGGTGTCCTGGTCCTGCTGAACGGTGGCGGTCAGCAGCCCGGAGTGTGCCTCGGGGACGTGCGCGGTCTTCCACGCGGCGATGTTCAGCAGCATCGCGGTCTGGGGATCGAACTGCCGCAGGGTGTCGGCCCGGGCGGCAATGTTGCGTGCTGTGGCTTGCCGCTGGTTCGCTGTCAGGGCTTGAGACCGTTGCCAGGCCAGCAAGCCGGCCACGAGAACCAGTACCGACAGCACACTGATCGCGGCCCGTAGCGAGCGCCGCCTGCGGGTGCGGCGCAGGCCGAGAGCCACCGACGCGTCCAGAAAGTCCCGCTCGACAGCGGTGGGCCGCAGATGAGCGGGGGCGGTCGCCGCCCAGGCAACCTCTTGGCCCAGCAGTGCCGTCTGTTGCCGCAGATCCATGTCCTGGCGCTCGGCTGCCTCCCACTGCGCAGCAGCAGCTGCTAGGCGCTGGCGGATCAGGAGTCCGGCCCGGTCTTCCTCCACCCAGGTCCGCAGTCGCGGCCAGGCGCGGATGAGGACCTCATGGGCGATCTCAACGGAGTCGGTGTCCCGAGTGACCAGCCGCGCTTCCGTCAAAGCCTCCAGCACGATCGAGGCATCAGGCAGGGGCAGGTCCTTGAGCAGGTCGGCAGGGTGTACGCGGCGGCGGGTATCGGTCTTGTCGCCGACCTGGATCAGCCGCAGCACCAGTGTCCGTGCCAGCCCCTGAAGAGCTTCTGTTCCCAGACCGACGTAGCAGGCGTCCGCCGTGGCAGCGATCGCGCCATGAACCCCCCGGGACTCCCGATATCCCGCGAGCGTGAGTGTGAGACCCTCACGCCGCTCCCACACCGCCCGCAGGGCATGAGCCAACAGAGGAAGTGCCCCCGCATCCGCGGCCTCCTCGGCCCCGTCACCCTCCGCCTTCAGTCCCAGGTCGCGCAACATGACCTCGACCAGCCCCGGCTGCAGCTTCAAGCGGCACAGCTGCGCAGGCCCGGTGATCGCCTCGGCCAGGCCGACTGCTGTCAGCGGCCCGACGACCACGGCCTGCCCCAGCACTCGCTGCAAGTCGGGCTGTGCCAGACAGTCGGCGTAGAAGTCGGCCCGCACCCCGATGACCACCAGCGCACACGGCACACCACCACGACCACCCGCGGCCGCACTCAGCGCCCGGATGAAGGCCTGCCGCTCACGACGGTCCTCACACAGCGCGAAGACCTCCTCGAACTGATCAACGACCACCACCAGACGCGCCCGCTCAACGCCCTGCCCGCCCGCCCTGGCCTCGAGCACCCGCGTGACGAAGCCACACACTCGATCAGGCTGCGCCGCCAGGACAGCGGCAATCCTTTCCACGTCCTCACCTGCGCCCAGACGGGCCAGCGCCGCAGCCAGAGCGGCCAGAGGCCGACCCGTCGGAGTGAGCCGGGCATGAGGCCAGCTGGCCGAACCGGGCAGATCCAGCTCACCCCGCCCCAGAGCCGGCAGCAGACCGGCACCGAGCAAGGACGACTTTCCCGCCCCCGAAGGGCCGATGACGACCAAAGGCTCCGGAACATCCATCCGCTGTGCCAGCCGACGAGCAAGCTGGTGAAGCAACGCCGTTCGACCAAAGAACCACTGCACCTGTTCAGGCCCGAACGGCACCAGCCCGGGATACGGACACACGGCCGCCGCGCTCTCGGCTGCCTCCCACATCTCATCCTTGGATTCGGCGGCCGCCGGAGGCCGGTAGGCGGGATTGGAGCACAGCACCAGCTCGCCGGCCCGCCCGCTGGCGTGCTGGCGGGGGACGGGTAGTCCCCGCTCGCCCAGCGACCGCTGCAGATACCTCGATGCACCCAGCAACGTCAGCTGCGGCCCGGCCTGTGGATCTCCCTGGCGCAGCAGCCGGATCAGCTCACCGGTAAAAGCGGTGTGCACGGCTCCCTTCGGCGCCAGCGCGAGCTCCTCCCGCGCTGCGGCTGCCAGCACGAATCCGCCGTGGATCCGGGCGAGTTCAGCCTCCAGCCCTTCCGGACTCGGTCCCAGGAACCCGACAGCCCGCCCAGAAAAGCAGCAGTCAAGCGTCACCACCATGGCGCTCGGCCCGCTCTGCAGCAGCGAATCACGCACTGATGCATACGGCAGCGCCGTATAGGCAAGCCACCCGGGCTCCGCACGTGTTCCTTGTGTCGCCAGATGCAGATGGCCGCTCGGGCTGACCAGGCCGTGCCCCACATAGTGGAACCAGAGCAGACCCGTGGCCCGCTCGATCTCCTCAGCCACTGCTCGGCCCAGTTCCCCAGGATCAGCAGGATCCAACAACAGGCGCAGGTTGCTCTCATCCAGTCCGCACCGTTCCACCAGCATCTGCCCGAGATCGCGGACACTGGCGGCAACTGCCCCCACATCCTCCAGCCCCGAGTCGGCGGCGTACGTGCCACACCCCGCCACAAGCACCCGAGTCCCAGCCGCACTGAGAGTGCCCATACCCCATCACTCCCCGGAGGGGGTATCAGAACCCGAAGAACCGCTCTCCAGCCTCTCGGTGAGATCCTCCACCAGGGCGCGAACTTCATCCGCCCCGCGCAGGCTCCGCGCCAGCGGGGCCGACACCTCCACCGATGTCCCGTCCGGCCGGCTCAGCTTGCACACCACATCTCCGACAGACTGCCGCCGAGCCCATGCCACCACCGCACTCACCAGGCCCACCGCCACCCCGCCAGGCGCCAGTGCGACAGCAAGTGCCTCCAGCAGGCTCCCCAAGGCTTCCGGCCGAGAGGAACCCTCCACGAGGCGAACCCGCCCACGCCACTCAGGTTCCCCGGACAAGGCAGTATGAAGCGACCGCAAGAGATCGCCCGAAGCCCCGCCATCGATCTCAACCCGCACCGACTCGTTCACGTGAGCCCCCGATCCCCGTCACCATGCCGGTATGACGGGAATACTGCACAAGGACAACAGGAGGCAATCATCAAGTAAGCCTATATAACAGTCAATTATTGATTCATGTCATAAACATGCACCTAAGCGGCAACCTCCGAACCAAAAGCGGCACACACGACAAACTCGAGCCAGTAGAAGCGTGCTGGCGATCAACCAAGCAGATACCCAACCCATCGTCCGGCGCAGCCGGGCACAGTCCCGCCCGTCAGGCAGGATGAACATCACGCGAAGTCAGCAGGCCGCTGGGCCTGCCTAACCCCCTCAGAAACCGAGGAAGTTGGCCCGCTAGGGCCAACCCTTCACCCAGTACACAGCCGTGCCGTCAGGCACGGCGGCCTTGGCCAGGCGGACCGAGGCTCCCCGGCAGGGGAGTGGAGACAACTCAAATATCTGCGCAACCACCCAGTTTTGACATCACCGGCGCCGGCAGGCGCCGGGTGCTTCCCCGTCAGGGGAAGAGGCCTCAACTCAATTCAGTCCTGCCGCCAGGCAGGACACACTCCCTTGTTGCAGCAGGCCGTCAGGCCTGCCAACTCCCACAGAAGCCAACCTAGTTGGCCCGCCAGGGCCAACCCGTTCCGTGATGCACAGTCGTGCCGTCAGGCACGACGACGGTTCCCTTGACGGGCCGTCAGGCC